>JBCCOV010000001.1:0-99796 GCA_039039985.1 Pseudomonadota bacterium
CCAGGCCGCGACTGCGGCCCGGCGCGTTGCGCCGCGCCCGCGCAGGGCCCGGCCGCAGGCCGGAACAGCCCGTGAGCGAAGAGAGTCTTTGATTGCGCTGTTCGCACGCTCGCAGGCTCGCGGCTCGAGCGCTGGCTATCCTGATAGGACAATCCCAGGCCGCGAACGCGGCCCGGCGCGCTGCGCCGCCCCCGCGGAGGGCCTGGCCGAAGGCCAGAACAGCCCGTGAGCGAAAGCAAGCGAGAGCGACACGCTCTGGCGCCGCCCTCATCTTGTGTCAGGTGCGCGCATTGCACGCATAACGGGCGCGAGAAAGTCTTCCACAATTTTGTTGGGAATCAATGCGATCCGATCACATCGCAAGCGCCTCAGTGCCGACACAGCAACGACGCTTCTCAGTCGACATTACGCCACCAAAATGTCAAAATTAAAACACTTTTGCCAAAGTATTATAGTCGATGCCTTTAGAATGACACGGTTCGCCGTGGCAAAGACTGGATTTGCTGAAATTTGGACGAAATCGGCGATAACCAACTGAGGCTGTCAAGGCCCACTCGAACCAAAACTTCTTGAAAAAACGTGCCAAGTTTATCAGTATTGGGTAGTGCGGCCGTTGTGACACGGCTGTTCGTTGCGTTCCAGGGTGACTCAGGTCCGCCGCATCTCCTGACGACTTCCTGGAACCGCTAGTGCCGTGAACCGCCACTGCACTAGAAATGCCGGGGCAGCGTCTACGCCCTCTTTGTCGCTGCTTTCGGCCTTAGGCCAGAGGGTCTGTCAGATTCGGAACTACCCCGCTGCCGAACCTGTCAACGCCCTCTGGCCACTCCAGCCAGCCAGCTAGCGTTATCCACTTTGTCGAGACAAGACGGACTCTTCAGCGCTGTCGGCCGACATTTCGGGCGCGAATGGCGAAGACTGCAGTTACTTGATTTTTGTTTCTTTGAACTCGACGTGCTTACGCGCGATCGGGTCATACTTCTTAAGGCTCAGCTTTTCGGTGAGGTTCCGAGGGTTCTTTTTCGTAACATAGAAAAAGCCCGTACCGGCAGTTGAAAGCAACTTAATCTTCTGAACGACGGGCTTCGCCATCTTTGCGTGTCCCTGTTATCGGTTGGTTGTCTTTGAGACGCCAAACTAGTACTGGCCCGTCCGATGTCAAGCCATCTCTATTCAGTGCTCGCAGTGAGTAGATCCCGGTGGAAAACGCCGCGATTCTGATGGTAGAAGGGCACCGGGTGGCGCGATGGCCCAAGCGGGCCGACCGAAAGGCGGTCGCAGAACTCATCCAAAACGACTTGCGTAATCGGCGCCAGATCCAAGCTCTTGATTTCAAGAAGGCTATACCATCCAAGCTCCGACAGCTCACCATCCGGCGCGACGGTCTGCGTCGCCACCTCTGAACGTTCGACGCAGAAGAAGCGCGTATCAAAGCGCCGTGTCCGACCTGGCGGCGTGATGGCGCGCGCAAAAAACGTCAGCACAGCCGGCGTCGGAATGTGACCATTGCCAAGAAAGCTTTCCCAGGACGGGTGGCCCACTTTACCGGTCTGATTTGCGGTCTCGCTTGCACCGATAATCAGGCCGGCCTCCTCGTAAGCCTCGCGTATCGCAGCCAGAGCGAGCGCGAGCGCACGCGCGTTGCTGGGCGTTCCCTTCATGTCGGCAAGGAGTTTGGCGCGTTCGCTTTCGGCCAGAGTGCCGGCAGTTCCAATTGTCTTGTCCTCGGGATCGACACGACCACCGGGAAACACGAACTTGCCGGGCATGAATGCCTGCGTTGCCTGGCGCTGCCCCATCAGCACGCGCAGCTCGCCGCTTTCCCGGTCGAAGACGACAACCGAAGCGGCATCACGCGGCCGGTCGGACTTTGCTTCGCTCACGACTTCCCCCGGGACATGTCCATACGTCATCTTAGAGGGTTTCAGATTCAGCTGGAACCAGCCAACACCACCCACCTGGTAATCTCTCTGATCGTGCCGCGGGGTGGCCGAACGACATCGGATGTTACCGATATCGCCACGCCATCAAATGCTGAACTTGGAAACATCTAAGCGCGAGGGGGCGGATGGCGCGACATGGCGCCTCCGCCAGACCCGAAAACGCTCGAATTGTTGCCGCCCGGGAAAACCGAGCGTGCAATGGTCAACGCAGACTTTGCGTGTCGCCGGCATCTGCAGCGTCGGCAAAACCGTGCATGCGTAAGGCCCATTGCAGACCAACGAATGCCCCTTTGATCTTCGGCAGAAGCCAGAGGCACATCACGACGGTCAGCGGAAGCCACAACACCAAATGCAACCAGGCCGGCGGTGCGGCATACTGTTCGAGCGCCAGAACGCCGCCGACCAGAATATGGCCTGCGATGAAAATCGTAAAATACGGTGGCGCATCGTCGGCCTGATGATGAAACAGTTCAGTCTTGCAGTTCGCGCATGTATCGTGGACTTTCAAGTAACTGTGAAATAGCGGCGCCGAGCCACATGACGGGCAATAACCGGCAAAGCCGCGCCGCATGGCCGTCATCCAGGCGCGGTCCGGTTCATTGGTGTCAGACATGTCAAACCCTTTCGCGATCTACCCGCAGTCTACCTGACCCGGCTGCGCGCGACCGCCACTTGGTTGCATCTGTCCCAGCGACTCAACGTCGCCGACCTCGCAGGCGCGGTGATGACGTCCGCCCCGGCCTGCCGCGATTTTGGCGTCCGCCCTTCGTTGTGAACCGCCGCCCATCGCTGAGCATTTCGAAACGAAGCGCCCCAGCCGTCGGGATGGCCTCGACAAGGCGCACTGTTACACGGTCTCCAAGCGCGTAACCGGTGCCAAGTGCGTGGCAAATCAGGGCATGTTGCGTGTCGTCGTGGTGATACAAGCCATCGAGCGTTGAAATCGGGACGAAGCCGTCAGCCCCGGTCTCGTCCAAACGCACAAACAGTCCACTGCGAGACACGCCGGAGATGCGGGCACCAAACGTTGCGCCCACCCGATCGGCAAGATAGGCGGCAATCAGCCGCTCCACGGTTTCGCGTTCGGCCGCCATCGCTCTGCGTTCGAGATCGGAGATATCCTGCGCAATCGAGCGGAGCTTGGCCAGATGCTCCCGCGGCATGCCATCGTCACCGAATTCAAGTGCGGCAATCAGCGCGCGATGGACCAAAAGGTCCGCGTAACGGCGGATCGGGGAGGTGAAATGGGCGTAGCGTTTGAGGTTCAAGCCAAAGTGGCCAATGTTCGTTACATCGTACACCGCCTGGCTCTGCGAGCGCAGGACCACTTCGCTGACAAGATCGGGAACCGGCAACGATTGCGCTTGCTGCAAAACGCGATTGAAGTGCTCTGGGCGCAACGTGTTTGCCGCCGGCAGCTTCAGCGATAGCGTCGCGAGAAAGTCTCGCAATCCCTGGAGCTTTTCTTTCCCAGGCTGATCGTGCACGCGGTAGACGGCTGCGTGCTTTTTGGCTTCCAGCGTTTCCGCAGCCGCAACGTTGGCCTGGATCATGAACTCCTCGATCAGGCGGTGCGCATCAAGCCGCTGCGGAACCTCGATGTCGCGCACAGCACCGTCCGGCCCGAGACGAACCTTGCGCTCCGGCAAGTCGAGATCCAGCGGCGCACGTGCGTTTCGCCCCCGTTGCACAACGCCATACGCAGCCCAGAGCGGGCCGATAACCGTTTCGAGCAGCGGAGCGGTCCGGTCGCACGCCTGGCCCTCAAACGCCCGTTGAGCCTCCTCGTAGCTGAGTTTGACGTGTGAGCGCATCAGGGCGCGCTTGAAGATGTGGGATTGCTTGCGGCCGCTCGCATCGAACACCATCCGGACCGCAAGGCACGGGCGATCTTCTTGCTCCCGCAGCGAGCATAGGTCGTTTGAGATGCGCTCGGGCAGCATCGGCACGACACGGTCGGGAAAGTAGCACGAGTTGCCGCGGCGCATGGCTTCATGATCCAGGCGCGAACCGTGCCGGACGTAATAGGCAACGTCGGCAATCGCGACGGTCACGATGACGCCGCCCGGGTTTGACGGCGATGGGTCCGGTGCCGCATGCACCGCATCGTCGTGATCACGGGCGTCGGCCGGGTCGATCGTAATCAGAGGGATGTGTCTGAGATCCTCGCGTCCCTTATCGTCGAGGTCCGGCAGGTCTTCCAGTTCAGCAAGAACGGACTCGGGAAACTCATCCGGTATGCCGTGGGCATGGATGGCAATCAGGCTGATTTGCCGTTGATCTGAGGGATTGCCGATGACCTCGGCTATGCGCGCCTGCGGTGCGTGGAACCGACCGCGCCGAAGCAGCTCGAAACGCACGAGGTCACCATCTTTGGCGCGACCGGCATCGTCCCGCGTAACCTGCCATTCCTTCAAGGCCTTGCGGTCGACCGGGGAAATCATGCCGCCACGCTTGGTTTGCTTGAAGATCCCGAGTTGGCGGGTCTTCTCACGTGGCAGGCGCTTCATGGGGACGGCGACAAATCTGAAGCTGGTGCCGTCGTCCTCCGTCGCCGGGCGCACTTCTGCGAGAATCCGGTCGCCGACGCCGAGCGCCCGATCGATCCCCGACCGTCCTCGGCCGGATCGCGCCGGCACGGGCTGATCGGTTTCCGACACAAGCGCGCGCGGGCGATCGCCTTCCGCGTCGTCCCAGCTGACGGGCTCGGCAATAAGATCACCTTCCCGATCGAGATCGACGATTTCGAGAACAGTCACGGGCGGGAGGCCGCCCTTCGGACGAACGGCTTTCCGATTGCCGGCAATCAGGCCGTCGTCGGCCATCTCAGACAACAGCTGCTTCAGGGCGATCCGGTCGCCCCCTTTGATACCAAAGGCTTTCGCAATCTCGCGCTTCCCGACTTTGGCGCCGGCCGTCTGCACATAGTCCAGAATTTGCTCTTTGGTCGGCAGACCCGCGCCCACCGACTTTGCGCGACGCATGGGTTGCCGAGCCATAGCGGTGCCTTTCTCGCGTTATCTCAAAACGGCGCTTCGTCGTCAGCTGGCGGTGGCGAGGTTTTCTTGGCGGCCGTCTTCTTGGCCGGGCTTTTCTTTGCGGCGCTCTTCTTCGCTGCGCTTTTCTTCGCCGGCGCAGCCTTGTCGGCTGTGGCCTTTGAGGCGGCCTTCTTCTTTGCCGGTGCCTTTTTCGCCGCCGCTTTCTTTGCCGGCGCCTTCTTCTTGGTGCCGGCCTTCGCCGCGCGTTCTGCAATCAGTTTGATGGCTTCATCGAGCGTGACTGCAGCCGGATCCTGCCCCTTCGGAATCGTCGCGTTGATCTTGCCGTGTTTGACATAGGGCCCGTAGCGACCGTTCAGCACTTCGATCTTGCCACCCTCAGCGGGATGCTCGCCAAGGTCTTTCAGAACCTGCGCCTTTTGCTGTCCGAACCGACCGCCTTTGCCGGCGGCCTTTTCCGCAATCACCGTAACAGCGCGGTTGAGCCCGATCTCGAACACGTCCTGCACGGTCTCGAGGTTGGCAAACTTGCCGTCATGCACAACGAAGGGGCCGTAACGTCCGATGCCCGCTTCAATTGGCTTGCCGGTTTCCGGGTGCAACCCAACCTCACGCGGCAGATTGAGCAGACGCAGCGCCAGTTCGAGATCAACCTCGTCGGCCGCGATCCCCTTCGGGATTGACGCGCGTTTCGGCTTCTCGCCGTCTTCGCCGGCCTCTCCACGTTGCAGATAGGGTCCGAAGCGCCCGGTGCGCAGCGTGATGGCTAGTCCGGTATCCGGGTCGTAGCCCATCACTTTGCCGTCTAATGCCGCAGCTTCCGCCTCGTCGTTGGATTGTGAGAGCTGCCGCGTAAACCGGCATTCCGGGTAGTTGCTGCAGCCGACAAATGCGCCGAATTTGCCGGAAATCTTGAGGCTGAGACGACCGGCCGCGCATGCCGGGCAGGTCCGCCCATCGGTGCCGTCTTCCTTTGTCGGAAAGACGTGCGGGCCGAGGATCTCGTTCAAGGCCTCAAGTACGTCTGAGACCCGAAGCTCTCGCGTTTCCTCGATCGCCGCCGTGAACTCCCGCCAGAAGTCGCCGAGCACACGCTGCCAATCCAGCTTGGCGTCTGAGATCAAATCAAGCTTCTCTTCCAGGCTGGCCGTGAAATCGTACTCCACGTAGCGCTCGAAGAAGCTCGAGAGAAAGGCCGTGACAAGCCGCCCCTTGTCCTCAGGAATGAGGCGCTTCTGATCGAATCGGACGTATTCGCGATCCTGCAGAACGCCGAGTGTCGTCGCGTATGTCGAGGGCCGGCCGATGCCGAGCTCTTCCATCTTCTTGACGAGTGTCGCCTCGGTATAACGTGGCGGCGGTTGCGTAAAATGCTGGTTCGCATCGATCGTGCGATCCTTGAGCGCCTCGCCCTCCTTCAGCGGCGGCAAGCGTCGCGACGCTTCGTCGTCGCTGTCGTCCTGGCCCTCTTCATACAGTGTGAGAAAGCCCGGAAAGACCGTCACCGTTCCCGTGGCCCGCAGGCCGTAGGGCTTTCTGTCATGGCCGGATACCGCGATGTCGACCGTCGTCTGCTCAAGCTGCGCAGAGGCCATCTGACTGGCAACCGCTCGCTTCCAGATCAGCTCATACAACGCAGCCTGGTCCCGTTGGAGATGGCCGGCAACGTCCTTGGGCCGACGCGAAAAATCAGTCGGCCGCACGGCCTCGTGCGCCTCTTGGGCGTTTTTGGCTTTCGACTTGTACTCCCGCGGCTTGTCCGGGAGGTACCGCGCGCTATAGTCCGCCTCGATCTGCCGGCGCAATTCGCTGACGGCTTCGGGAATAATCTGAACACCGTCGGTCCGCATGTAGGTGATCAGTCCGGCCGTCTCGCCGCCGAGGTCGACTCCTTCGTACAGGCCTTGTGCGACCTGCATGGTCTGCTTGGCCGAGAACCCCAGCTTGCGCGAGGCCTCTTGCTGCAAGGTCGATGTCGTGAACGGTGGCGCCGGATGGCGGCGCACGGGCCTGGTCTCAACCCCGGATACGGCGAAGGTGCCACCTGTGATTGCGGCCTTGATCGCGTGCGCGGTGTCGGAGTCCTTGATGTCCTGGCGCTTGACGGTCTGGCCATCCATCGCATTGAGTTTGGCCTTGACCTCGTCCCCCTGGGCCGTCTCCAGAAGGGCGTCAATGGACCAGTATTCTTCCGAATTGAAGGCCTCGATCTCGGCCTCACGGTCACAGACGAGACGCAGCGCGACCGATTGAACCCGACCGGCGGAGCGGGCGCCGGGCAGCTTGCGCCACAGCACCGGCGATAACGTGAAGCCGACCAGATAGTCCAACGCGCGGCGTGCCAGATAGGCGTCGACCAGCGGTGTGTCGATTTGCCGGGGTTCGCGCAGCGCGGCAACCACGGCCGGCTTCGTGACCGCGTTAAACGTCACACGCTCGACCGGAATATCTTTGAGCGCGCGCTTCTTGCTGAGAATGTCGAGCAGGTGCCACGAGATCGCTTCGCCTTCGCGATCGGGGTCGGTGGCCAGGATCAACTTGTCCGCCTGCTTGAGCGCGGTCGTGATCTCCTTGATCACCTTTTGCGACCGCGTGTCCGTATCCCAGACCATCGCAAAGCCATTGTCCGGATCCACCGAGCCGTCCTTGGCCGGGAGATCGCGGACATGCCCGTATGAGGCGATGACCTTGTAGTCGTGTCCGAGATATTTGTTGATTGCTTTAGCCTTTGCGGCCGATTCAACAATCAGTACGTTCATGATCGATTGCCGGTCCTTCGAGGCTTAACCAAAATTCTCTTTGGTTGCCTGGGCCTTATCCTTGTTTGTCGCCGAACAGGGCAGTCAGCCAAACGGCCGCAACTCCCCTGAGAGATGTTGCGCGAAGATGGGTGATGGCCGGATCAGTGTCAAACGATCCAGGTGTTCTTACGATGTACCACTGGATGATCCGTTGATGAACGTCGTTCAGATCAGCGGGTTGCGCTCATCACAAATGCGGCATCATCCGGTGCCTGGCCTGAGCGAGATCAGCTGACCGCCATGGTGCTCCAGCCGGCCGGCCAGCGACAGCTCAAGAATAACGATTTGGGTGTCGCGCGATGATAGTCCAGCCGCGCGCGCGATGTCATCGACATGCGTTGGGGTGGGGCCCAGCACAGCGATAACGCCGGCGCGCGCCGTGTCAGACAGCGCAATTCCGGTTTGCCCAGCCTGCAGCTGCAGCTGTTCCGGCGCCGTGCGTACGAGCGCATCCGGAGCTCTGAGCTGGGAAAGGTCGATCTGGCTCTCAGATGTCAGCGGGCGGAGCGCTTCGACAACGTGAGCGGCATCGGCCACCAATGTCGCGCCATCGCGAAGCAGTGCGTTCGTGCCCCGTGCGCGCGGATCCAGCGGATGGCCCGGGACAGCCAACACCAGCCGGCCTTGCTCACCGGCAGTCCGCGCAGTGATCAGCGAGCCAGACCGGGTTGCCGCTTCGACAATGACAACCCCAAGCGACAGCCCTGAGATGAGCCGATTGCGGCGCGGAAAGTCCTTGCCGCGTGGCTTGAAACCGGGTGGCTGCTCGGACACCAGGCAGCCTTGCTCCGCAATCGCGGCATGGAGGTTGCGGTTTTCTGGCGGGTAGATGTTGTCGACACCGCCAGCCAGGACGGCAATCGTGCCGCATGACAGAGCCGTCGCGTGCGCGGCGCTGTCGATGCCGCGGGCCATGCCAGACACAACCACGAAGCCGGCGCGGCCCAGATCGGCCGAGAGCTGGCGCGTGAATGTCAGTCCCGCAGCGGATGCCTCGCGCGATCCCACGATCGCGATCCCGGGCCGCTCAAACAGGCTGTTGCGGCCCAATGTGTAGATCATCGGCGGTGGGTGCTCCAGCGCAGCAAGCGCTGCCGGATAGCCGGGCTCGATCGTGAAAACCGGCCGTGCGCCGATTTTCTGCGCGTGGTCCAACTCAACTTCGACCGTCTGGCGGGACGGCACACGCGGTGCCGCGCGCCGGCCGCCGCGCCGCGCGAGTTCGGGAAGCATGGCCAAGGCCTCTTCGGCCCCGCCGGCACGATTGATCAACGTACGGAACGTGGCGGGCCCAACCGTCTCGGATCGCACCAGGCGCAGGCAGGCGATGCGTTCCCGCTCGCTCAGCTCAGCGACGGGGAGCGGCGCAATTGCGGAATCCAGCTCATGCCTTGGCACCGATTTTCGGCTCCTCACCAGCAATCAGTCGACGGATGTTTTCTGAATGCTTGTAGAAGAGTAAGAGGGTCAACGGCAAGAGGAGGGCACCGATCATCGGCTCCCCGAGCACGGCCGCAGCGGCCGGTGCGATAAGCGCAGCGACCAGGGCCGACAGCGACGAGTAACGCAGCGCCAGGGCGAAGATCAGCCAAGTGGCGCAAAAAATGACGGCTGCCGGCCAAAACAGACCCAGCAGGATGCCGATATAGGTTGCCACGCCCTTTCCGCCGCGAAACCCCAGCCAGACCGGAAACAGGTGACCGAGGAAGGCGCCGTATCCGCCGGCCATCGCGTACGGCATGAGATTGGCGCTTTCTGAAGCCGCATAGGCGATCGACCGCGCATCACTGATCGGCGGCACAACGGCAACCTGTCCAACCAACAGCATGCCGATCAACCAGCCGGACAGAACAGCCAGGAGCCCTTTGAATGCGTCCAGCAGCAACGTCGCAGCTGCGAGGCTCTTGTTCCCCGATCGCAGAACGTTGGTGGCGCCGATATTGCCGGAGCCGATTTTGCGGATGTCGCCGAGCCCGGCCACGCGCGTCAGCACGAGCCCGAACGGAATGGACCCGAGCACATAGCCGACGACGGCCGACAATAGCATCGTCAATGACATGGAAACTCAATGCCGCTCGTTAGGATGGCCCATCAGGACTGATTGTCGCGAGCGTACTGGTACACGGTTCGCCCGGCAACCAGTGTGCGCAACACCCGGCCCTGCACGCGAGCTTCATCGAACGGTGAGTTCTTGGACCGTGACTTTAGGATCTCGCGGTCAACCATCCAGGGCATCCCGAGATCTACGAGAATAACATCGGCAATCGCGCCACGCTGCAGCCGTCCGCCGTCGAGACCAAGCAATTGCGCGGGGCGCACCGTTATCGCGCGCAACAGGCTATGCAAGTCGACGGATTCGTCGTGATAGAGGCGCAGCGCAGCTGACAACAGCGTCTCAACGCCGATCGCGCCGTCGGCGGCCTCTGCGAACGGCAGGCGCTTTGTATCCTCATCCTGCGGGTCATGGCTGGACACAATCACGTCGATCGTCCCGTCGACCAGCGCGGCGACGAGTGCCTGACGGTCCTCTTCCGAACGCAGCGGTGGGCGCACCTTGAAGAACGTACGATAGGCTCCGATGTCGTTTTCGTTCAATGTCAGGTGATTGATCGATACACCGCACGTCACCCGCAGCCCTTTGGCCTTTGCCGCCCGGATCGCCTCGACGCTGCGCGCGCAGGTAATTGTGGCCGCATGATACCGACCGTTCGTAAGCTCAACGAGGCTAAGATCTCGGTCGAGCACCATGGTTTCCGCTGCGGGATCGACGCTCGGCAGCCCGAGTCGGGACGCCAGCTGGCCGGCGTTCATGGCCGCGCTATCGCTCAGATAGGGGTCTTCCGTATGGTGGACGATCAGCGCGTCGAAATCGCGCGCATAGAGCAGCGCGTTACGCATGACCTTTGTGTTCATGACCGACTGCTTGCCGTTTGAGAAGGCCACGGCTCCGGCGCGCTGCAGCAGGCCGAATTCCGTCATTTTGGTGCCTTCAAGGCTGTCGGTCATCGCGGCCATGGTATGGACATGGACAACGGCGTTATCGCGCGCGCGTCGTTGGATGAAGTCGACGAGGGCGACCTGATCGATGACCGGATTGGTGTCGGGCATCGTAACGATTGTGGTGACACCGCCCGCCGCAGCCGCGCGGCTTGCCGTTTTCAAGGTCTCCCTATGTTCATTACCGGGTTCTCCGGTGAACACCTGCATATCGACCAGGCCCGGGCAGAGCATGTGCCCCTGGCAGTCCGTTACCACGGTGTCGGATGGGGCATTGCGGTGCAGGTGCGGCCCAACATCCGCGATCACGCCGTTTTCAATCACGATGCCGCCGCGCTCGTCTTGACCGCTCTCCGGGTCGATAAGCCGGGCGTTGATGAGGGCTTGCGGGCGGCGATCCGTATCCGCTGTGCTTTGGGTCCCGTTTTGCATGATCTGTCTACCTCATGCGTTGGGGAGGTTACGGGCCAGGGCTTGAAGCACGGCCATACGGATTGCCACACCCATTTCGACTTGTTCGCGGATAACGCTGCGTGGGTGGTCCGCCACCGTCGATGCAATCTCAACGCCACGATTCATTGGGCCTGGATGCATGATCAACGCATCCGGCTTGGCCAGCGCGAGTTTCTCGTGGTCGAGGCCGAAAAAGTGGAAGAATTCCCGACCACTGGGCACATAAGTCCCGCCCATTCGCTCGCGCTGCAAACGCAGCATCATGACCACGTCTGCATCCCTCACGCCGCTCGCCATATCGGTATGGACCTCGCAGCCCAGCGAGTTCGCGCAGGTTGGCAGTAACGTCGACGGTGCGACGATGCGGACATGGGCGCCGAGCGTATTCAGCAAGTCGATGTTCGACCGTGCGACGCGCGAGTGCAGAACATCACCGCAAATTGCCACGATCAGGCCGCCAACGCGGCCTTTCGCACGCCGAATGGTCAGCGCATCGAGCAGGGCCTGTGTCGGATGTTGATGGGCGCCGTCTCCGGCATTGATCACGGAGCAATCAACTTTTTGCGCAAGCAGAGCGGCTGCACCGGCGGCATGGTGACGGATCACGAGAATATCGGGCCGCATCGCGTTCAAAGTCATGGCCGTGTCGATGAGCGTCTCGCCCTTCTGGACCGAAGACGAGGACACGCTCATGTTCATGACGTCGGCGCCGAGCCGCTTTCCGGCGAGCTCAAACGAACTCTGCGTTCGCGTGGAGGCTTCGAAGAACAGGTTGATTTGCGTGCGTCCGCGCAGGTCGTCGCGCTTTTTGTTGATGCTGCGGTTCACTGCGGCCGCATCGTCCGCCAGATCGAGAAGTGATTCAATGTCCGGCGCCGTCAGGTCCTCACAACTGAGCAGGTGACGATGCGGAAAAGTCGACGGCGGTTTGGCCTTGGGTCGCATAAGGTCTTCCTCTAGGCCCGAGACCGCGCGGCTGCAAGCCCGGAAAGAAAACAGTCCCCTATACGATAGTGCGATGACGCGGCGCAGATGCGCCCGAGCGGAATGTCAAATGCGACGCGTCAAAACAAATTCAGCTTACCAAGCTCAACAAAAGTCCAATTTGTCCAAGGTCAACAAATAAGCCTTTTGTTATTAATGGGTCGAACATTTTCGCAGGCACACAAGTCTTACTGAGAACACAAATGTAATCGGCAACCCCGGCGTGCATGCCTGGAAAACTTCACGTATTCTCTACTCAGCCGCGTTTCGCGACCGAGGAGATACCCGAGCGCTCGCAACTGGACCCAGGTCGTCCACGATACGCGAGAGGTTGGATATCAGGTCCGTTCTGGCATCGGGAGCCAAACCTGCCAAAACGTGCTCAGCGACTTCAATGCGCATTGGCTCGGCCTTGCCGACCAACTCCGCACCTGCATCCGTTAGTCGTACGGCGTACATGCGCGCGTCGTGGCGAGCGCGCTCGCGCTCGAGAAAACCGGCTTCCACGAGCCGGCGGACGATGTCTGCAAGCGTAGATCGATCGATCCCAGTACGGTCGACCAGGGCTGTTTGGCTGGCGTTCGACAACGAACGCACGGCGATCAGGACCGTGAGCTGACGCGGTGTGACGGAGAGATTGGTAATACGACCAGCTAAAAGATCGTCTGCCGATTGGCTGGCACGGTGGAGGAGGTGAATAACATCAGTCTGTGACGGTTGGTTTGAATGTTCGGCCATAGTTGTCTTCCAGTTTTATAGTTTGTTATGTGATCGTCCCGGCCGTTAACGTTTTGCACAGAAATCAGATCACTTGCACGACAACTTTGTGTTGAGAAATCTAAACCCAAAATTTGTAGCGCAAAAATCAGACTGCAGGAAATCGCGACTGCCAGACCGAGCGGGCAACAATGCAATTAATGAAGTAAAGTCAACGCTGGCCATGCATAAGGGTGCTGAATTCTGCACAATGAGTGGGCCGCAAATTGTCGCACAGCTGATTGTCCGCAATTCCAGCAGAAGGCCAGTGCCCGTGACGACACAGGCTCCAACGCCACCACCTTAGGACCGCGGGTTGACGCACGGCAGCGGCTGATCGGTATCAACGAAAGTTGATGCGGCTCAGCGGAACAGCCACGACACGACACTCGCCTCTCGCGCGACTTGTTTCAGCTCAGAATCGAGCGCGGAGAGAGCTTGCATGGACGGCGATGTCGGCCACCAGGGCGCACCGCCCCGGCGGTTGCGATAGGTTGAAAACAGATTGGTCCACACGCGGCTCTGCCCCCGCGGCAACGTGCTATAGAGCGAAGGCGCGCTCATCAGCTGGTCCTGCTGGGCAAGCCAGCCATATGCGGCCTGCCAAATCGTTACAGGTGCCGGCACGTTGGACGGCCCCTTGAGTTGTGTGATCGTCAGCACAGCCGGTTCTTTGGGGTGTCGGGCCACCTCAACTGTTGCGATTCGCGTACTGTCGCGTCGCACGGAAAACAGGCGGCAGCGGTCGGTGCAGAGGGGCGTCGCATACTGATCGACGCAGTTATTCATCAGCTGCGCTTCGAGCAGCAGCTCTTCGACAGTTGTGAGCGGTTCGAACCGAATCCCGTTCACGGTGGCCGGCCTGAGCCACGGATCGAGGCGGCGTCCCTTCAGCAAGGTGACCAGGCGCACGCGATTGAACCAAGACATGGCGGCGCACAGCGCACGGTCTGTCCCCAGTTCCGGTCGCCATCGCGCACCGAGCAGCCGAGATGCCTCTCCCGGACCGTCGCGGTGTGCCGCTGCATAAAGGGCGAGCACGCGCAACGCGTTCTGAACGGGTAAGCCCGCGGGGATAATCTCAGGACGTTCAGCAACCCAAAGCGCAAAGTCCTCGCCGGCGGCCTGCACGGCAAATGCCGTCGCCTCCAGCCAAGTTCGCGAAACCCGCCGTCTGCGCGGCAAGCGGGTGGCGATGCGACGTGAGAAATCCGTCGAGGCCGGAAAGCTGGGGATATCCCCGCGAAACGCATCCGGTGGCAGGCGGCGCAGCCAGACCGGCAGTTCGAGAAGCTCGGCCACGGCCTTCAGAGGAACGCCGCGGTTTACGGCTGCAAGTGCGTTGGCGCGGCGATGTTGCGACAAATCCGGATCGGCAAGGCGATGGATGGCCGCCGGAAAGACCTTAACGAGATCTGCAACCCGTTCGGATGAACGGCTCATGGCGCGAACGCGCCGGCGAAAATCCGGGTCGAAGCGGCGCAAATGGGACTCGAGGCCTGGTGCCTTCCGTTCCGTTGCTGATCGCGATTCCCCTGACCTGGCGATCGCGTAGCCGCCGTCCTTGTCCGTGGTCATGGTACGCCTCCGAACTCGAAATGAGTACCACCGTGCTTGTCCATTGAGGCACGTGTTCGGCGAAAGATAGCCGAGATTAATAAGCTATTGGTGAGAACAAGGCGGAATCGTCGAGATCGCGCGCTGCGAACGCCGCGTCTGGTGGATAGCCGATAAACCTAATTGGTTAGATGTCTTAGGCGATCAACCGCACTTTGTAGGATCAGGCCTGCGGCGACCTTGTCGATCACTTCATCCCGCCGCTTCCGGCTGGCGTCTGCTGCAATCAGCACCCGTTCGGCTTCGACCGTCGTCAAGCGTTCGTCCCAAAGCAGAACGGGGCGAGCGAGCGCTGCGACCAGATTGCGGGCATAAGCGCGTGTGGATTGCACACGAGGGCCGCTCGATCCGTCGAGGTTGGTGGGCAAGCCAAGGACGATGCCGACGACGGTGCGATCCTGAATGATGCGCTCAAGCTGCTGGCAATCTGCACGAAACTTGGTGCGCGGCAGGGTCGTCAGCGGTGATGCGATCATCCTCGAAGGGTCCGAGACCGCAATCCCGATCGTTTTTGTGCCGAGATCAAGCCCGATCAGCGCGCCGCGGTCTCCGGCAGCAAAAAAAAATTCTGTCGCATCAGATGTCAGCACGATGGTCATTGCGCTATGTCGCGTGGTTTCGACGCTGTTGCAAAGCTTCAAATTGGCCGTCACAGGTCATACCCCTATGTCGGCAATGGAGCGGTGTTATGAAAATCACGTGGTTTGGACACTCATGCGTTCGGATCGAAACAGGCGCAAGCGTGCTCCTGATCGATCCTTTCCTAAAGGGGAATCCTGTCTTCCAGGCAAGCGGGTTGTCATTTGATGACGCAATCCAGGGTGTTACGCATGTCGGACTGACCCACGGCCACGATGACCATATCGGTGACGCGGGCGAAATCTGCAGCGCAACGGGTGCCACTCTGTTTGCGGTGTTTGAGCTGGCTCAACACGTTGCCGGGCAGGGTGCCGCGAAGCTGGAACCCATGAATACAGGCGGCACCGTCGCTGCGGAGGACTTCAAGCTCACGCTGGTCGATGCCAAGCACTCGTCGTCATCTGGCGGCACATATCTCGGCAATCCATGCGGGATTGTCGTACGGCCGACAAGCGGGCCAGTTGTTTATCATATGGGGGACACGGACGTCTTCATGGACATGGCGCTGGTGAAGGAGTTCTACGAGCCTGAGATCGGGATCGTACCGATCGGCGATCGCTTTACCATGGGAGCTCAGACGGCAGCCCACGCGTGCCAGACGTTTTTTGAGTTCAAGTCTGTCATCCCATGTCATTTTGGGACGTTTCCGATCCTGGATCCGTCCCCGGATGCCTTCGTCGCAGCCATGGAGGAGACCGACGTCAGAACTCCGGCGGTCGGCGAGGTGATGAGCTTTTAGGCGCCTCGGACACCGTGGTCGGGCCGCCGTTTGGATCCCAACGGCGGCTTCACACTAAATCAATTTGGGCCGGATAGTCTCGCACCGCAGGTTGTGAGCGCTAAAGAGGGTCCAATGGCGTTTTTGTCGCGCGTCTCAGAAGGTAGCGCTAGCCTAGCTCGGTTATCGCAGAGTACCGCGGGGCTCTTGGCATTCGCTGCGGCTCTGCTCGTATCTGCAACGTTGCTGTTCTCGATCCAGCCGATGTTCTCCAGGATGATCCTGCCCGTTCTCGGCGGATCACCCTCGGTCTGGGCCGTGGCCATGTGCTTTTTCCAGGCCGCACTGCTGGCCGGATACTGCTATGCGCACGTCCTCAACCATTTCGCCTCGCCAAGAGCCGCATTTGCGATCCACCTCACAGTTCTGGCGCTTGCCGCGACGACATTGCCATTCGGTTTGCCAGTTTGGGCCGATTCACCACCGGCCGGTAATCCGTATCTTTGGCTCGTTTGGCTGCTGACGGTTGGCGTTGGGGTTCCGTTCTTTGCGGTCTCGGCCAACGCGCCGCTGCTTCAGGCTTGGTTTGCCCGGTCCAGCCATCCCCATGCGCACGACCCGTACTTCCTCTATGGCGCGTCCAACCTGGGCTCGCTTGCCGGACTTCTGGCCTATCCGGTCATCATTGAGCCGCTGTTGGGTTTGGACATGCAGCGCCAGATCTGGTCGGTTGGCTATCTGGCTTTGATCGGCACAATCGGTTGCTGCGGCTTTCTAATGCTGGCGGCCGGAACGCCTGCAAGAGCCGGGGCCCAGTCGGAGCGGGGCCAGCCTGACGTCGGCAACCTCGCGCTTCCGGCTGTTTCAAGCGGTGAAGCTGCGCGTTGGATTGGTCTCTCGTTCGTGCCGTCTGCGCTGCTGGTCGCATTTACCACCCACATCACGACTGACGTCGCGTCCGCACCCCTACTTTGGGTTGTTCCTCTCGCAACGTTCTTGGGAACGTTTGTGGTCGTCTTCCGCGAGCAGTCGTTGATTCCAGATATCGTCTGTCAGCGGTTACAGCCCCTGCTGGTTGCAGCGTCCTTGATCCTGATTGCCTTGCAAGGGCTCTCGAACGGATTGGTTCATGGCGTTGTGGGATATGCCACGTTTGTTGTGACCGTGCTGGTTTGCCATCGCGCCCTCTATCTGACGCGGCCGAGCGCAGACCGCCTGACCGTGTTCTACCTTTTGATGTCCTTCGGCGGTGTGCTGGGCGGCATCTTCGCCGCGCTTGTGGCACCGCAGTTGTTTACCAGCGTTATAGAGTATCCGGTGTTGATGCTCGCGGGTCTGCTGGCCCATCGCGGTTGGGTTTCGGCATGGCGTGATCCAGAAGGGCGCAGCCAGATCGTTTCGCTTGTTCCGCTTGCGGCGCTGGTGTTTGCCTGCGGTGTTGGGTCGGCTGCGTTGGGCTCGGTCCAGGCAACGGCAAGTTTTGCGGCGCCGCTGTGGTTGATTGCGATCTTTGGCGGAACGCTATCGATCGCGGTCTTTGGCGTGCGGGGACGCGTATCTCCCATGGTTGGCGTGGCCATTGCTTTGATCGGTGCGTTTACACTGGGTGGCGCGCCGCGGGGCGAGCTTTATGCCGAGCGCAGCTTCTTTGGCGTGTCTCGTGTGATCGAAAAGGACGACGGTCAGCTTCGGCTCTATGCCCACGGCTCGACAATTCACGGACTGGAGCGCGTCCGCGACGAAACGGGTGCAACTGGTCCGTTTCCAACGGCGAGCTATTACCACCCGAAAGCGCCAATGGTGCAGGGCCTGGTCGCGGCGCGCGCGCACCATGCCGACGACGGTCGCGCGCTGAGAATCGCCGTGATTGGCCAGGGTACCGGTTCCATGGCCTGTCACACACAACCAGGAGAAAACCTGACGTTCTTCGAAATTGACCCGGTTGTTGATCGGATCTCACGCAACCCGAACTACTTCTCGTTCATTGCGCGATGCGCCCCACAGGCCGTGACGAAAATCGGCGATGCCCGTGTTGTTCTTGAGAAAGATCGCAGCGCTCAATTCGATTACCTGTTGGTCGATGCGTTCTCGTCTGACGCCATTCCGGTCCACTTACTCACGCGCGAGGCGCTCGAACTGTACGTCTCTCGGGTCAGGCGCAATGGCCTCGTTGCACTGCACGTGTCCAATCGTCATCTGGACCTGGAACGGGTCGTCGTTGCGACAGCCCGGACGATCCCGGGACTGCATCTTGTCCACCTGTTTGACTCCGACAGTACGAAGCTGCCGCGCGACGGCAAGATGAGCCGCGTCGTTTTTCTGTCCCGGTCGGAGCAACTGATCAACAGCCTTCGCGCGCTCGATATCGCAGAGCCCGTAAAGGCTGACGGAATTGCGCCTTGGACCGACGACTATGCCGATTTGTTCAGCGCCATCGTCCGCAGGTACACACAGTAGCCCGTCGCCGTCCCGTACCGCCAGGCCGTGCGACTCAGCCTTCCATTACGCCGGCGATCGTATAGCCCCCGTCAGCGGCGTACACGTGGCCCGTGGTGAACGAACAATCATCAGAGGCGAGAAACGCCGCCACCGCTGCGACCTCTCCAGGATCTCCATACCGTTGAAGCGGCATGCGCGCCATGACGCTTGGCGGCGGCACATCGCCGTGTGTTGCGCGGGTTTGTGTCGCCCCAGGTGCCACCGCGTTGACAAGGATGTTGTGCTCAGCCAGCTCGATCGCCATTGTCTGGGTCAGGTTAATGAGACCGGCCTTTGATGCGCCGTAGGCAGCGCGCCCGCGTCCCCCAAAAATGCCGGAGTTCGATGCAACATTGACGATGCGTCCGCCATGTCCTTGCGCCACCATTTGGCGCGCGGCCACCTGCCCACACAGGAAGGCGCCGTTGAGGTTGGTTGTCAAAACACGCGTCCAAAGCTCGTCTGTGAACTCCAGGAAGGGGAGACGATCCACGATACCGGCATTGGCCACCATAATGTCGAGCTTGCCGAACTCTGTCACAGCTTTGGCGACCGCGCCTTCTACGTCGGCGCGGCGGCCGACGTCGATGGCGGTTGCAAGCACCTGATCGCCGATGTCCGCTGCAAGCGCCGCGGCCGTATCGCCCTCGCGATCCGCAATCAGGACCCTGCAGCCCTCAGATGCCAAACGTCGTACAATCGCAGCGCCAATGCCGTTTGCGCCACCGGTGACAATTGCGGCCTTCTTATCAAATCGCTTCATGGGACACTCGTCTTCCGCTTCTTCCCAGGTTGTCTGGGCTTGGCGTGAGAGTGGGCCAGAGACGTGTCCAGATCAAACTTAAAGCTTGTCGCGCCAATTCAGGTTGAGGTCTTTCGTTGCGCTGTTCGCACGCTCGCAGGCTCGCGGCTCGAGCGCGGGCTATCCTGTGAGGACGCCCCCCAGGCCGCGACTGCGGCCCGGCGCGTTGCGCCGCCCTCCACCCCAACGCGGGTGTTCCCGCGTTGGGCATTTGAAATGTCGAGATGGCGAACACGCCATCTCGATGGGGCCCGAGCGCAGCGAGGAATAGCCCGTGAGCGAGAAGAGTCTTTGATTGCGCTGTTCGCACGCGCGTCTTTACGTGCGCTACCGCTCGCGACAAGCGCTCGCTACTTGAGCGCGTGCTATCCTGCGAGGACTGTACCCAGGCCGCGGCTGCGGCCCGGCGCGTTGCGCCGCCCCCACCCCAACGCAGGTGTTCCCGCGTTGGGCATTTGAAATGTCGAGATGGCGAACACGCCATCTGGATGGGCCCCGGCCGCAGGCCGGGATAGCCCTTGAGCAAAGAGTTTTTCTGCGTAGAGGGTCGACTTTGATGTCGTGCGCGCTCGAGGAGCGCCCACCACCAATCCTTCAAACGTTTATAGCTTTCTGTTGCATCTCACACAAATCAAAGAAATGCCGCACTTTGAAAAACCGCGATTAGCAGCACGAAGCGCTTGAGAATAATGTGGTACAAACATTACGGCCACCAACAATGGTCGTCCATATCGCTTCATGGGCTTTAGGGCGTTGAGTTACTTATTAAAATTTAAGTCTCGCACCAGTTTCGTAAAAGAAAGTCGCGGGCAACTCGTATTGGAACCTTGAGGTCGGTCAATCCCATATGTTAACGCATCGCGTAGGCGCCGCATTCGCACTTACCGAGACGGGCTCATTATCCAGGCGTTGATCAATCAACTTTCCGCAATATTCAGGCCCTATTACTAAGGTCTCATGTCGTTCCGGGTGGGCTACCGCCCTCTCGTTGCCCACCCGGCTGCACCGCGTTTCCGATCGGTGACCCCTCATTGGGAACGCGGTGCGCTTTATCTGCTCAATGTACGATCGAATTGCAACCATTAAGAGTAGAACTAAATTCTGTTCTCTTACCTGTGCGGGTTTCTAATCGCAGTGTATGCTGATTAAAATGAGAGAATTCACTTTAACTCAGCGCACGAGCTGCGCAAAAATGCGAAACAAATACGGGCGCTACCCGTTCAATTGCCTGAAGTGAATACCCGCCTTCTTGAACAAGAAGCGTCGGGAGCGGAATGTTGCCGTAAAGGCTCCCCAGTCGGCTGAAGGCTGCATCAGAAACATCGAGCCTTGACAGTGGATCGTCGCGATGTGCGTCCCAGCCCATGGAGACGACGAGCGCCTCGGCGCCGAAGGCAAGTGCAGCAGAGATCAACTGTTCACTGGCGGCGACAAGGGCGTCATCGTCTGCACCATGCGGCAGCGGAATGTTGAGATTGGCACCGCTCCCTGCGCCGACGCCGGTCTCATCGGCGTACCCTGCGAAGAAGGGATAGTAGTCAGTTGGGTCTGTGTGGTGTGATCCGACAAAGACATCGCTGCGCGCGTAGAAGATCGCCTGTGTCCCGTCGCCGTGGTGGGTGTCGAAGTCGAGTATCGCCACGTTCGAATAGCGCTGCCTCAGAACCTCCGCAGCGATCGCCGCATTGTTCAGAAAACAAAATCCCGAACAGCGGTCGACATACGCGTGGTGACCCGGCGGACGGCAGAGCGCCATGGCTTCTCTGGCGCCGTCGCGGATGGCGCTAGCTGCGGCAATTGCGGATTGGGCGGACGCGTAGGCAGCCCGCCATGTGCCTGGGCCGATTGGGCTCGAGAGATCGCCCATGTACCAGCCAAGTTGCCCGACGATGCCCTGCGTGCGTGGCGTCGGCCGCGGACGGAAGTCCGGCAGAGCAGAAACATGGGGATGGACATTCGGTATAGCCTCCGGCCCGGCGTTCGGGAGTTGTGCGAACCGTTCAAACGCGCTCTCTAGAAAATCAAGATAGTGGTCAGAATGCACAACCGTGATTGGCCGCCGCCCATGGTCTGCGGGGGTCGTAATCTTCAAGCCGTCCTTTCGAAAGCGATCGGCCATCAACTGAGCCCGGTCCGGCGTTTCGAAAGGAGAGACAACGCGCCCGGCAATCATAAACTGTTGCGGGTGATGCTCCAGCTGCACCTCGGAAAAGTAGGTCTCCATTGGGCCGTCCCCTCGTTTGTCCCGAACACGGATCGTGCCCGCATGTCGCGCATGTTGGCGGCACGTGTCCTGCCTTGTGAAATTCTGCAAGATCTCTGATGCCAGCCGGGCCAAGCGTGCGAAATCCTCGCGCATCCTGCAAGCGTAGTGGTCGACGCCTCCTGCAACTGAGGATACGCTCACCTTTTCATCAACCGGCCCGCCCTTGCCGCCCTCGTCAATACCGCCGAACAAAGGCATCGCCAATGACAGGATACTATGAGCGCTATTCCGTCCTGAAGTTTGAGAGGCCGGCACCGCGCGTTCTGGAAATCGTGCTGTCGGCACCGGGCAAATTGAACGCTCTGGATGCGACGGGGCACGCAGAGTTGGCAGACGTCTGGCGCGATGTCGATCGGGACCCGGAGACGGCGGTTGTCGTCCTGCGTGGCAGCGATGGGGCGTTCTCCGCCGGCGGCGATCTCGATATGATCGCCGACATGTCCAGCGACTGGTCCGTCCGCACCCGCGTTTGGAAAGAGGCCAGTGATCTGGTCTACAATCTGGTCAACTGCCAGAAGGTTGTTGTCAGCGCGATCGAAGGGCCGTGTGTCGGTGCGGGACTGGCCGCGGCGATGCTGGCCGATATCTCGATTGCCGGCCGTAGCGCACGGATCATCGACGGCCACACACGTCTTGGCGTGGCTGCCGGCGATCACGCCGCAATCGTCTGGCCGTTGCTCTGTGGCATGGCGAAGTCCAAGTACTACCTGCTGACATGCGAGCCGTTGACCGGTGCGGAAGCGGAACGGATCGGCTTGGTCTCGAAGGTCGTGGACAACGACACGGTGCTGGACGAGGCGCGGGCGGTCGCACAGCGCCTCGCCGACGGCCCGCAGGCCGCGCTGCGATGGACAAAGCACGCTCTGAATAACTGGCTGCGTGTCATGGGGCCAACATTCGATGCATCTCTCGCAATGGAATTCATGGGGTTTTCTGGTCCTGAGGCCGCGGAAGGGTTAGCCGCCCTGCGGGAGAAACGCCGACCAAAGTTTCCCGATAGTGAGCCATTTGCTTGATTGAGTGCCCGCCATGATCGATCATGTTTCCCTCGGTGTCAGCGACATGGATCGCAGCCTGGCGTTTTACCGCGCTGTTCTTGCACCCTTGGAGCTGCGTTGCCTTGTCGATTTGCCCGGGCGGGCCGGGTTTGGAAAACGCTATCCGGAGTTCTGGATCCTCGCGCGTCTGGCAATGGAGCGCGTGCCGGCCGACTCTGCCAATCATTTGGCGCTTCGCGCACCCAGTGAAGCGGCTGTTCGGGATTTTCATGCCGCCGCGTTGGAGTTCGGTGGCCGGTCCGGGGGCCTTCCGGGACTGCGGGCTTACACCATGGCAAATGCCTACGCGGCGTTTATTCGTGATCCGGACGGCAACCGCGTTGAAGCCATGTGGGTCGCGCAAACAACCAAGCCGGCGTCTTGAGGCATCTGAGCAGGGTGGTACGCCGCGACGAAAGACGTTACAAACGCTGACAAATCTCGCCTCAGTGCACACGGCCTGATCGCCGTGCGCGACCCTATCTCATATCCTGGACATCCGACCGATGATCGAATTCGTCGCGGCCGTGTTCTTTTTGCTGATCACACCGGGGCCCGGCGTTTTGACAACCGCCGGCGTCGGTGCGGCATATGGCATGCAGCAAGGTCTCCGCTACGCCGCCGGCATCGTCCTTGGCGCGCAGCTCCTCATGGTCCTCGTGGCGAGCGGACTTGCGGCCATGATCTTTGCGCTTCCCTACGTGCGCGAGGTTCTCGTTGTCGCGTCCGCCAGCTACCTGCTCTACCTGGCGCTGAAGATCGCCGTATCCGGCAGTCGGATCGCATTCATCGAGGGGACATCGCCGAGGTTTATCGACGGTTTCGTGCTGTCGATCATCAACCCCAAGGGCTACGCTGTCGGCACGGCGCTGTTTTCGGGCTTTCCGTTCTGGCCCGAGAGCATTGTCATTGAGAACGCGATCAAAGTCGCCGTTTTGTTCGCCATTGCTGTTCCCGTGCACCTGGTCTGGCTGGCTGCCGGTGCGACGTTGAAACGCCTGGCGCTTGGTGCCCGCATCACACGGGCCATCAACATTGGTATGGCGATCGCGATGGTTGTCGTTGTTGCACTTGCTGTTCTGTCGCAATTGCCGGATATGGCCAATCTGTTCTAGCCCAACCTCGTCCACTGTTTGCGCATGAGGCGGTTGGAACCAAGATGACAATCACAGGGTGGCCGGGGGACGACATATTGCGCAGATTGCTTTTTGCCGGGTTGATGGCGCCGGCGTTGCTTTTGACGATCGCCGCTGGGCCGACGACGAGCGGCGATACGCCAGCCAAGCCACCGCAATCGACGCAGCCGACAAACCCGACAGAACCAACAAAGCCCGTCCCTGGCGCGTGGACCACAACGGAAACGCCGGCGATCCCTGAAGGGACCACGCTAACCTGCTCGACGATTGCAACCGAGTGCGTCAAGGAATGCTCAAAGCAGGCAACCGGCCCATTTTGCGAGAGCTACTGCGGCGAAACCAAGAACGTTTGCATGAAGACCGGTCGCTGGGACGGCATGGTCCATCAGTTCACCGAAGTTGAAAAGAGATAGCAACGGCGATGCGGCCCTTGGAAGTGCGAGTTCCAGGTGTGCACCTGGATATCCAAACTCCGTCCGCAAACGGTGATGCTCACATCCGGCCACCGTTTGAGATCGTGTGATCGTTAGCCGGGCGTCGGGCGCCGCCGACAGTGCCGACAATGGCAACGGTGCAGACTTACGGCTTCATATCGAGTTCGCCGCGGATCACATACCGCAGGATGTCGACGATCTGGTCGACCGTTTCAACAACGGCAAGTGCAGCCGCATCGACTTCCTTCAAAGCGTGCTGGTGTTCGCTCTGATGCTGGACAATCAACGATTTCCCGAGCGCGGACGCATAGCCGGCATCGAACGCTGCATTCCATTGACGGTATTTTTCACCGAACCGCACGACCACAATGTCAGCCCGTTCAATTAGCGTGCGGGTCCGGATAGCATTGATCTTGGCGCCTTTGTTGTCGTGCCAGAACTTGTCAGCTTCGCGCCCGAGGATCACAACGCCGCAGTCGTCGGAGTAGTCGTGATTGGTTACGGGCGCTGAGAACGTGACCGGCAGTCCGGCAGCGGCGGTCTTTTCCTCGATCTCTCCGCGCCAGTCCGTATGGATTTCGCCGGACAAATAGGCATGCCAAGTTTGTTGCGCCGTCATGCTCGTCTCCTGATCGGTTCCAGTATCGCCATGTGTCGTCAAAGGATGGCACGAAGTTTCAAGCTTGAATCGTCGTGCCGTTCGGACACTCCGCCCCAGGATCCCTCACCGCCCGCCTGATACGTCGACGTGGGTCGCCGTTACATAGCTCGCCTTGTCGGAGAGCAGGTAGAGTACCAGGTCGGCAACTTCCTCGGGTGGACCAGAGCGTCCCATCGGCACGCCTGGGGTTAGCCGGTCCAAGCGACCGGTCTCACCGGTGTCGTCGTGAATTTCAGTCTCGATAAGGCCGGGACGAACAGCATTCACGCGAATGCCGTATGGCGCCACTTCCACAGCCAAGCCGTACGTGAACGTATCAATCGCACCTTTGGATGCGCCATAGGCAAGCAAACCGCCACTGCCGCCAAGGCGGGCCGCCGCTGAGGACATGTTCACAATCGCACCGCCCTGGCCGCCGTGCCGCTGCGACATCCGTTTCACCGCTTCACGGGCACACAGGAACTGGCTTGAGATATTGACCCGCCACATCCGATCGATTTCCGCGAGATCCGTATCTTCGATAAGCATGTTCTCATGAATGACACCGGCATTGTTGAACAGTGCGGTCACGGTACCCAGTTCGCGATCGACGGTTTCAAACAGCTGTTTCGCGCCGTTGTCGGTCGAGACATCCGCTTGAATCGCGATGGCCCGTCCACCGGCTTGCGTAATGTCGGACACCACGGCGTTGGCGCGGTCCGGGCTCGCATTATAGTTCACGGCAACGGCATAGCCTTCGCGCGCACCCACTCGCGCCGTCGCCGCTCCAATTCCCCGACTGCCGCCTGTTACAATCAAGACGCCGCTCATGAGTTGCCTCCCGTATTTGTCTGAACTGCTTCAAGACAGCATAGTCGCGGCCCAATGACTTGTCTTGGCCGCACACATGCGACGGCCGCTCCGGAGCCCGATACCCATGCACAACTTCTATTCGGACACGCAGACGCTACCGACAATGGCGATGCGCGAGACCGCGCTGACGGCCAAGGTCGGCGACGAGCAATCCGACGCTGATCCAACCACAACGGAGCTGTGTGAGCGCGTTGCCGAACTGCTCGGTAAGGAACAGGCCGTCTTCCTGCCATCAGGAACGATGTGCAATGAGATTGCCATTGCCGTTCACTGCCGCCCTGGCGACGAGATCATTTGCGAACGCGTCAGCCATATCATTACAGCCGAGGGTGGCGGACCGGCAGCTCTCGCGGGCACCATGATGAACCCGATCGACGGCGAAAACGGCACGTTCACCCCGGATCAGGCGCGTGCGGCCATGCGCCCTGAAAGCCGCTATCACCCACGATCGCGCCTGCTATCGGTCGAGCAAACTGTCAATCTCGCCGGCGGTATCGTCTGGCCGTTGTCGCAGCTGCACGCCGTCGCGGAAGCCGCAAAAGCACAAGGTCTTGCGACGCATATGGACGGGGCGCGGCTGATGAATGCGGTTGTCGCGAGCGGTGTTCCGGCAGCTGAGCATGCGAAGTGCTATGATACCGTTTGGATTGACTTCACGAAGGGCCTCGGGGCGCCGATCGGAGCTGCGCTGGCGGGGTCGAGCACCTTCATTGCGGAGGCGTGGCGTCTCAAACAACGCATGGGCGGTGCAATGCGGCAATCGGGTATCGCCGCCGCCATGTGCCTCTATGCGCTGGATCACAACATTCAGCGGATGGCGAACGATCACAAACTCGCGGCACATGTCGCGGAACAGATCGCGGCCATGCCGATGGTCGAGCGGGTTTTGCCGGCCCACACGAACATCGTGATCTTCGACATCAAGTCCAATGGTCCCGATGCAACTGAGGTTGCGGCCGCCTTGCGTCAGGACGACATTCGGATCGGTGCGTTTGGGCCGCGGCGGATCCGGATCGTGACCCATCTTGACGTCGATGAGACGTCCGGAACCGCGCTGGTCGCGACCCTGGCCAAGCATCTGGATTAGAGCGCTCCAGCGAAACCTGAGGCGCCCTAGGAAATCTTCGGGCAGGACAGCGTAACACGCAGGGCGCGCCGCAAATCCTCGTAGCCCTCGACCGACGTGTAGGTGCCGCCTGTTGCCTGCGCGAGGCAGGCGATGGACTGTTCTGAGCGGCTGCCAATGCGAAAGCCGATGACGTGGACCTTCAGCTGCGGCGCCTCAGCGTGGAGCTTTGTGCCCAGAGCGCAAGCGTTCAGGCCGCAGTTTTCCAATCCGTCGGTGACAAGGACGACCGTTCCAGGCCGTTTTTTGCGATCAATCGTTTGCGCGGCCAGCCATGTGGCCTGGCTCAAGGCGGTTTGCCCTGACGGGGAAAGCGTCAACAACTCTGCGAGAATAAGGTCTGCTGAGTTGTTCATTGGTGGCAGGCGCAGGTTCACGCTGTTGCAGGCAGAGCCCGGTATGCCGCCGTAGGTGACAAGCCCGGTGGCCCGTTGAGCTGTGATATCGGGAAGCACGTCTGCTGCGGCGCGGCGTGCAATGTCTATTTTTGAGGCATTTGCGCCCGGTAAACGGGTTGCCATGGAGCCGGATGCATCGAACACCAGCATTGCTTCTTCGTGGCACACGTCATTCGCAAAGGCAGCAACCGGTCCCGATATCGCGGCAACGACGGCAAGTGCTGCGGCGGCAACCGATCTGCGCATGCGAGACGCAATGCCGGTGGAGAGTTCAGCTGACATCAAAGCCTCCACGTCGTTATCTGGCCAAGCGAGTTATCGCGCTGTCGACACCCAGCATGCGTCCGGAGAGATGAACCGGAGGTCAACGGATACCAGCATCAGACCATCAGCGGCGCAGGTGTGGCAACTCACGTTGTCAGACTGTCAAAATGCCGTGTCTTGCCGACGCTTACTGCGGAGTACACATCCGGCACACCCATTGCCGCGACTTCGGAGCCGACACATGAGCCAACTTCCCGCTGATGATCCCATCCCTGGTGATCGCAAATCCTGCGAACAAATCGAGCAGGTTATCGTACCGCGCGCCCGCGATCTTGGTGGATTTGAGGTCCGCCGCGCGCTGCCATCCGTTGGCCGCAAGATGATCGGCCCGTTCATCTTTTTCGACCAAATGGGGCCATCAGAGTTCTTACTTGAGAACGGTATTGACGTGCGACCTCATCCGCACATCGGCCTCTCGACGGTAACATATCTGTTCGAAGGCGAGGTTTACCATCGCGACAGTTTGGGCACGGCGCTGCCGATCCGACCCGGTGAGGTCAATCTCATGACCGCCGGGCGCGGCATTGTGCACTCCGAGCGCGAGACAACCGAGGCCAAGCAACAGCCTCGCCGCCTGTTTGGTATTCAGGCCTGGGCGGCACTGCCGAAATCTCACGAAGAGGACGCGCCGGCCTTCGCGCATCATGGAACGGATGAACTTCCGCGGATCGAAGGCGAGGGGAAGCGCGTTCGCCTCGTCATGGGATCGCTTTACGGGGAAACATCGCCGGCGGCGTTTCCGCACCCGACGTTCTATGCCGAAGCTGTTTTGGCGCCGGGTGCCGTGTTGCCACTCGATCCCGATTACGATGAGCGGGCCATCTACATCGCAAGCGGCACTGTAGATATCGCCGGTGACAGCTTTGGCGAGGGCCGGCTTCTGGTTTTCCATCCGGGCGATCGCATTTCCATCCTGGCGACCTCGAACGCCCGGATTATGCTGCTTGGCGGCGAGCCGATGGACGGTCCGCGCCATATCTGGTGGAATTTCGTGTCGTCGTCGCAGGAGCGGATCGAACTTGCAAAGGAGGAATGGCGCACCGGGCGCTTCCAAACCGTACCCGGAGACGCTGAGGAGTTTATTCCGCTGCCGGATCGTTAATCCATGTCCGCGTCAGCCGCCCGAATGTAGGATCTTTGGCATCGCATCTTGACGGCGCGCGGTCATTTTCGTATCAGCGCGGTCTGCGGATTGACCGTCCGCGCACGCGGGTGTAGCTCAGTTGGTTAGAGCGCCGGCCTGTCACGCCGGAGGCCGCGGGTTCGAGTCCCGTCACTCGCGCCATATGACTGGCGCGTACTTCGCATTTCGCGCTGTGTCCGGCGCGCCGCGCGAACAGCGAATCAGAATAGCACGCTCCCATCGTCTAGTGGCCTAGGACACTGCCCTCTCACGGCGGAAACAGGGGTTCGAGTCCCCTTGGGAGTGCCACATCTCGGACATCGTCAGGCACGCTGGCGTATGGGTATTGTCGAGGCTGTTTCATCCGCCGTCTGCACAAAGCAGCTCGCACCAGCAGGCGGACTGTGGCTTAGGCCAATCCCGTCGCTGCACCGGGTTTTGTGTGTGCGTGAAACATGATTTTGTGTTAAAGTGCGGGTCCTTGAAGTTCTCGCAACGTCGGATCGTTGTCACGCGAATGGCCAGCCTCTCGTCCGAACCCTACCTGCAGACGAGAATAGGGCATTTTGACCATAAGGCGGCTGCCCGTGTCGCCATATAAGAGGCATGCGTGCGAGTCGCATTCCACACCTACCCCAAAAAGTGGCAGTCGATTCGAGGCCTGCTCGCCTTACGTCGCCATGGTCATCGATATTGGGCCGGCCATGCGTTGCGTCGCGGCGTCGAGCGCTGCGGACTAGAGACGATCACCGGGCGTTACGATGAGCCGACCGATGCCGACGTGGCGGTGATATGGGGGTGGAAACAATCCAAGGTCATCTCAGCTTGCCAGCAAGGTGGCCAACAGCTGTTGGTCTTGGAACGCGGGTTCATTCAGCCGCGACATGCCTGGATCAGTTTGACGTGGAACGGCCTGAACGGCCGCGGGCAATTCCCGACGGCCAACGACAACGGCGCGCGTTGGCGTCAGCACTTTGCGAAACCTCTTCAGCCGTGGCGAACATCGCCCGGCGATTACGTTCTACTCATTGGCCAGGTGCCGGGCGACGCAGCGCTCCATGGCGCGTGCATTGAGACGTGGCTCAATGAAACAGCGAAAAAACTGCTCGACATGGGGCATCGGGTGCGATTTCGACCGCATCCGCTTCACAGGCTACCCAGCCCCGCCGGCGCTGAGTATTCGACATCGTCGCTGACCGAGGACTTGGGTCGGGCCGATCGGTGTGTTGTCTACAACTCTACGACGGCAGTTGAAGCCGTTCTGGCTGGCGTCCCCACGGTGGTTTGCGACATCGGCGCTGCGGCATGGCCCATGGCCAGCCACGACGTCGCGCAGGAGCTTGTCCGGCCGGATCGCGCCGCATGGTGTCACGACCTCGCCTGGCGGCAGTGGCGAGCCAGTGAGCTGAAGGACGGTGGTGCTTGGCGGTTTGCAACTCGGGAAATCTGACAACGCGAGCTATTCGACAACCCGGTCACGGGCCTCACCGAATGCGAGTCCGTCACCACTGCAGTGACCCATGAGAGTCTTTCGGGTTTCGGTGAATGTATCCCAGGCTCACGGTCTCGGTCTCCATCGTCAGAGACTAGGAAGCACCTAGTACGAGCGGCACTGCCCTTTCAGTCTTATTCGGATGCGTTTTTTCACATTTGAATGAAACCTCAGGCCCCAAAGTGCTCTGGCCTTGCGTACCCGACGCTGAATTCTGGTCCATATATGTTTCCTTTCTTTAGTCTGAGGTCCGCTTGAGTTGTGCGTGCTGATCCAGCTTTTCCGATCTTGGGCCAAACCGCTTATAATCCCAACGCGCAGGCTTGAAGGAAGGTTTTGATCTTGAATACACAAAGCCGGATCGATTTGCATGCGCACGAGGTCATTGACAGGCGAGATGGCTGGGTTGAACAGAAACTGGTCAACGTCAATCGTTATCTGCTGAGAGCTCTCAATTAGGTGGGATGCTGCACGCGAGGCAACAATGTATCCTCCAGTCCCAACATGTTTGCTGTTCAAAAAGCGTAGCTTATGCGCACCGTCGATGTGAAGGTAGTCGTTCGAGACAAGTATCTTACGGTGAAACGTTTCAATCTTTATTAAATCGGCCTGTTGAGGGAGCCATGCCGACGACTTCAGTAGGCGTGACGCTGCTTCGGAAAAATGCAAGTCGTCTTCTAGAATAACAGCCCAGCGAAACGAGCTTGCGGCCAATGCAGACCAAACTTTTCTGTGGCTCAGGAAAACCGCAACCGCGGTCGGCGATGCCGATTGATCCGATCGGGCTAACGCATCACGCTGTGCGCTGGTGAATGCTGCAGCGTCGACTGCCGGGACGCGCAGTGCTCGTAAACTGAAGTTGTCGAGAAGTGCTCGCATTCGCCGCCAGCGATCGCAATCGCGGTCCAAGTTGATCACCACAATTGGCAGCGAGTCCTCGGTGAAATCATCAAACAGACCGGTTTCATCGCGCCAGCTCAGATCGCGCAGTGAAGTCATGGCGGTTATCCAAACACAACCCGCATCAGGTCAGCCCAGTCCTTGTCGACTGTCAGCTTGTCTTGCGCGTGTTCTCGTTTTCGCTGTCTCCAAAACGTCGATACCGCCCGGCAATGAACGTAAGCGAGATCATCATGAATGCAAAAACGCATGACCGGCTTTGTTCGGCCGAATATCGGTCCGTGGATGTCCCATCGCAACCAATGTCCGAGACGACGATTCGCAACGCAGTATTTGAAGAGCGGGTGATGGTCCTCGGCCGGCGTGGTCCGCCATATATGGTCTGCATGACTTGTCGGGCCGTCGTGATGGTCGTCGGATTGGATGTAGCGCCACCGGCCACGGAACATTGCGATTCCCGTTGTGGAAGCCACTGCGCGCGAGAAAATATCGCTATCAGGAATAGGTTCGATCAATTCGTCAATATCGCAACTCAATACAGCGCGCGCGGTGCGAAAAAACCGCACTCTCGCAATGTTGAGCATTGCTGTTTGAAAAAATTCTGTTCGGCCATATTTGTGAAGTCCCCAAAGAAAGGGGGCGGAGACAACTTTTATGATAAGGTCTGGGCAATGAGCGTTGAGCGCTTGCTGTAAGTCTTCGGCGTCATAAACTGTCGAACCATTATCGAATATAACTGCGCCATGCAGATTGTGAACTTTTTGATGGTACGTGAGCCAGTCAGAAATCCAGTGTATATCGTTATTCTTGCTTTTTGTTGCGACGGCATTTAAGCCGCGAAAACTGGATAGGTCCGCCAGGGAAACCGGTGACGTTACATTTAGGCCCTCGAAGTTAAGTGTGATCTCTTCACACGTCTGTGCGCGTGGCAGCCATATTTCAGAAAAGCGCTTGTATCTCCATATTTTCTGGATTTTACACCGGCTGCCGCTGTCAACGCTGAACTGTCCTCGCCGAACGGCCTTTTCAAGATTATAAAGTGGCGGGCCAATAATGCAGATTTTCTCAACGCTGGGGTCGTAGATGGCGTCATACCATAGCGTGTCGTAGTCGTATGCCTGAAGCTCTTCATCTGGGACGCCAGGGGCTACGTAGCGCACGTCACGACGCAGGCCAAAGTCGGCTGGAAGCCGTGCTGACGCCAGCTGAGTAACTGTCATGCTCAATCCTTAACGCGACCAGTGGGAGCAAGTGTGAGACAATTGTTGAGGTCCTCGGCCAATGCGTTGCTTCGTTTTCGACCGACGTGGATGAAACGACCGAATATCGCTTATCATGTTGCGATCATGCTTTAGCTTGCGACGGCAAATGGAGCGTCCATTGCCGCTTGCGGTGATGCAGTGACGCAACTTTGGCTTGGACGTGGAGGTTCGCGCGTTTCAGGTTTCGAGCGAACCATTCCACGCCTCGTCTTTTGGCCTCCCTGGGCGGCCAAATTGAATCGAACATGGTATTTGGGCCGGCGAAGTGAGGCCGCCTATGGCCGCAATCATCGAGAAGTGGTGCGCCCCGTAGCAAGCATCAAAGATCTGGCAACAAGGCTGCAGGGTTTACGCAGCAAATTCCGAGAACCTGCCTTTTACCAATGTACGAAGAAGCTCCGTCAGGTCGCCGTACTGCTCGTGGCGTGCACTCGACTTGCGCCAGGCCAGCCCGATGATCCGGTAAACTGCGCGATCATGCAGTTCAACGATCCGGATACTCTCGTCGCGTGCCGCGACGTGGTGGACATAAAGTCCGGGCAGGAATGTGAGACCGAGTCCCATCGCAACCATCTCGCGCAGCGTGTCGAGACTGGTGCCCTCGTAATCATAGCGCAAACGGGCACCGCACTCTTCGCAAAGCGCAAGAACGACGTCATGTAACTGGTGGCCGCGACCGAGCGCCAGGATATCCTCGCCTTCCAGATGTTTGCGTTGCAGTTTGGGTTCGGAGGCCAAGACATGGTTCTTGGCCACGCATACGTAGAGCGGCTCGCGAAACAGAACTTCGGTGACGATCTCACGGTTTTTCGTCGGCAGCGGTGTCATCACCAAATCATGACGCCCTTCCACCAAAGCGCCAACAAGACCGCTTGGCAGCTCTTCGCGGACATAGAGCTTCAAGTCAGGATAGTGGCGTTGAAGTTCGGGAATCAGCAGCGGCAACAGATACGGGCCGATCGTTGGCGGCAGGCCGAGGCGAAGCACACCGGCAAGTTCACGGCCGCCACTTGCCGATAGCGAGCGTATCTCCTCGGCGTCAGCAAGCATGCGCCGCGCAATGGCAACCACCTGGTTGCCGATCGGTGTCAGGATAACCCGCGACCGTGTGCGTTCGACAAGTTGCGCGCCAAGCCGTGTCTCGAGTGATTTCAATTGCTCGCTGAGGGTCGGCTGCGTCGTGTGAGATTGCTCGGCAGCACGCCGGAAGTTTCGCGTTTCAGCGATTGCGACGAGATACTCGAGTTGTCTCAAGTTCGGCATGCCGTGTCGTGCCTCGACTGTGAACGCTTGACCGCCAGGATTGTAGGCCGGAACGCCTGTATCGGCCTGGGCTCGATGATCGAGATTCCCGATCAAGATAGCAGCATTTTCCGATTAGCGGCACATCAGGGCAATCTCCATTTCCGAACAATCATCGAGATTGTTTCACAGAACGGAGATTGGAATGACACAGGCCAAAGCTCAACCGGCGGCAGGATCCGCGACGAGCGCGCGCCAACAATCCGAACGTCAAGGCACGCAGACTGTATCACACTTCGCTGGCTCAGTGAGTGGTGCGGCAATTGCTCCGACAACCATCGTGATGATCTCCCGCCCGTCATCATTCTAGCAGCAGCGTGACCACTCTCATCCGGTGAGCAACACATGATTGATCTATCGCGCGTTGTGGACACACTCGGCGGCCTCTTCGGCCAATCGGGTGCAACTGAGGCGGCGCAACGCCTGTTCGAACAGGGTCCCGAGTTGAACATCAACTTCGAGCAGCTTCAAGGACTTGATCCGCAAGAGATCGTGTCACAGCTGGCAGAACAGGGAATCGACTTGTCGAGCTTCGACGCGACGCAGTTGACCGAGCTGTCCGAAAAACTCGGGACCGATCTGCCGATCGAGGATATCCTTTCGCGCTTTACCGACCGCGCAGCCTAAGGCTGCCCACTCGGTCCAAGGCTTCGGTCCGCCGCGCATGTTTCGGCCATAGGCGCGCGGCGGGCCGCTTTTGTGTTATAACGACGTGCGCACCAACTGACAGACGTGAAGAAACGGGGATTTAGCAGAGTGTCGGGCGAAACAGTTCCAGGACAACCACACACCAAGAGCTTACTCGGTCGAATTTTGACCAACGAGGCGGCAGGCGGTGCTTTTCTAATCGCTGCAACGTTCCTGGCGTTGCTGTTTTCGAACACGGCACTTCAGGGCATATACGGCTCGCTCCTGTCGACCAATATCACGGTTGCCGTCGGCACCTTCAGCATCGACAAACCATTGCTGCTTTGGATCAACGACGGCTTGATGGCCGTCTTTTTCCTGCTGGTCGGACTGGAACTGAAACGCGAACTGCTCGAAGGTGAACTGTCGGACCGTCAGCGTGCCACGCTACCGCTGATTGCTGCCGTTGGCGGCATTGTCGTCCCGGCACTCATTTACGCGGCGCTCAACTGGAACGATCCGGCCGAGCTGCGTGGCTGGGCTATCCCAGCTGCGACCGACATTGCTTTCGCGCTTGGCATTCTCGCGCTTCTCGGTCGCCGGGTGCCGATCGCATTGAAGGTGTTCTTGCTGGCCGTCGCGATCATTGATGACCTTGCTGCCATCATCATCATTGCAGTGTTCTATACTGCGGACCTCTCGACCACGTCTTTGGCCGTTTCCGCCGTTGGGGTCGCGGCGCTTGCTGCGCTAAACCGTGCGGGCGTTGCGCGTTTGACGCCGTACATCCTCGTCGGCGCGTTTGTCTGGGTCTTTCTGCTTAAATCCGGCGTTCATGCAACCCTTGCCGGCGTTGTGACGGCGTTGTTCGTGCCGCATATCCGGGCGCAAGGTGAAGAGCATACCGTGCTCGTGAGCACTGAGCACGACCTGAAGCCGTGGGTGATGCTCGGTATCATGCCGATCTTCGCGTTTGCCAATGCCGGTGTGACGTTGTGGGAGCTGTCGCTTAACGACCTGTTCGGCACTGTATCTCTGGGCATCGCCTTGGGTCTGTTTATTGGTAAGCAGGTCGGGATCATGGGTTTTGTGTGGGTCGCCGTTCGTCTTGGCGTCGCACAGCTCCCGGTTGGTGTCACATGGCGCCAGATGCACGGCGCATCGCTGTTGGCCGGTATCGGCTTCACGATGAGCTTGTTCATTGGAACGCTCGCCTTCACGGATCCGGACCATGTTGCGGCCGTTCGGGTTGGTGTGTTGACCGGCTCTCTGTTCTCCGGCGTTGCGGGCTACCTCATTCTGCGGAGCGCCATTGCGGGCATCCGCATGGATCGCACTGCGGATGAGGACATCGAGAACCCTGGACCCCTGGCTGAGCCTGCGACGACAAAGTGAGGAACAGCGCTTCATGCTAGAGCTGCCGGAGCATCTGCGAACTGGGTACAAGCAGTTTCGCGACGGCCGCTACACCGAAATGGCTGACCGGTTTCGCAAACTCGGGACCGGCCAGTCGCCGAAAACGATGGTCATCGCGTGCGCAGATAGTCGCGTTGACCCGGCGACAATATTTTCGGCCGGCCCGGGTGAGCTGTTCGTTGTCAGGAATGTGGCGGCGCTCGTGCCGCCGTTCGATCACAGCGCTGGCTATCATGGCACCTCCGCCGCCATCGAGTTTGCCGTAACCGGTCTGAACGTCTCTGAAATCCTGGTGATGGGCCACGGCCAGTGTACGGGGATCGCCGCGGCGCTCGCCGCAGCTGAAGATCGCCCGGTCGGTCAGTTTATTGGGCCGTGGGTGGGACTACTGGACGGGATTCGTGACGAATTGCTTGAGCGTAGCGATATCTTGCAAAGCTCGCGCCGTCAGACGGCGTTGGAGCGCATGGCGATTCAACAGTCTCTCGACAACCTCATGACATTCCCATTTGTTGCAAGCGCTGTCGAAGAGGACCGTTTAAAGCTCTCCGGTGCATGGTTTTCCATTGGCCAGGGCGAACTGTTCTGGCTCGATTGGGACACGGGCGTGTTTGAGCGTGTTGACGCATAGTCTCGGCAGCGACGGCTTGGCGCAATCGGACACCCTACCTGCCGCCCAGAAGGCGGCAGCACGAATCCCGGTCGATCCGCTCCTGCGCCACTATGAGCCGTTGGGCAAAAGGTTCATGCCGCCTATTATTGCGCGCGTGCAGACGGTACGGTAGGCCGTGAGGCACGTCGAACCGCAGGAGCACCCAAGTGGGACATCTGGCTGCTGAATATTTGCCAATCATCATCTTTCTGGCCGTGAGTGCCGCCATTAGTGGTGCAATCATGATCGCGCCGTTCCTTGTGGCCGTACGCAATCCCGACCCGGAAAAAGTCTCGGCTTACGAATGCGGCTTCAATGCATTCGACGACGCGCGCATGAAGTTCGATGTTCGCTTCTATCTGGTCGCGATTCTGTTCATTATCTTTGATCTTGAGATTGCGTTCCTGTTCCCGTGGGCTGTGGCGTTTGATCAGATCGGCTTGCTGGGCTTTTGGTCGATGATGGTGTTCCTGGGCGTGCTGACAATTGGCTTCATCTACGAATGGAAGAAAGGCGCCCTGGAATGGGATTGATCGTTCCGCCTCAAGTGGCCTTTGACAGGCCAGGCGAAGGGGCCGGCGGCGCTAGGACAAGCCCGATGCCGACCGATGCGCACGCCCGCTACTTCAGTGAGATCAACAATGAGCTTGCCGACAAAGGCTTTCTGGTCACGACAACGGATGATCTGATCAATTGGGCCCGGACCGGCTCTTTGATGTGGATGACGTTCGGCCTGGCGTGTTGTGCTGTCGAGATGATGCAGGCGTCGATGCCACGTTATGATCTGGAGCGTTTCGGCTTCGCGCCTCGAGCGTCACCGCGTCAATCTGACGTTATGATCGTCGCCGGCACTCTGACCAACAAGATGGCACCGGCTTTGCGCAAGGTTTACGACCAGATGCCGGAGCCGCGGTATGTGATCTCGATGGGCTCGTGCGCCAACGGCGGTGGCTATTATCACTACTCGTATGCCGTTGTGCGCGGATGTGATCGCATTGTGCCGGTTGATGTCTACGTGCCCGGCTGCCCGCCAACTGCGGAAGCACTGGTCTACGGCGTGCTTCTACTCCAGCGCAAGATCCGTCGCACGGGCACAATCGCACGCTGAGCTGCCAAGAAAGGACGAGAACTATGGCGCGTAATGGCAGCAATCAGTTCGACATCGCGCAAGACGAGCTGCGCAGTCATCTCGATTTCAAGCTAGCCGACAGCTTGATCGCCAGCACAATCGCGCATGACGAACTCACGCTCACAATTCGGCGTGAGAGGATCGTCAATGTCATGAAAACGCTGCGCGATGACCGCCGCTCGCGTTTCGATGTTTTGATCGACATTTGCGGTGTTGATTGGCCGGGGCGCGCCGAACGGTTCGACGTCGTCTATCACCTGCTGTCGCTCGAGGGAAACCAGCGGATTCGCGTGAAGTTGACGACGGATGAGACGACGCCGGTGCCAAGCCTTGTTGACGTGTTTCCGGCGGCGAACTGGTACGAACGAGAAGCCTATGACATGTACGGCATTCTGTTCTCAGGCCACCCGGATTTGCGTCGTTTGCTGACCGATTATGGTTTTTCCGGCTATCCGCTTCGCAAGGATTTCCCGCTGACCGGCCACGTCGAGGTGCGCTATGACGACGCCCAGAAAAAGGTGGTCTACGAGCCGGTGAAGTTGGTCCAGGAGTTCCGCAACTTCGACTTTCAGAGCCCCTGGGAAGGGACGGACTACGTCCTTCCTGGGGATGAAAAGGCATCAAGTGAGCCGCCGAAGGCAAACTGACGTGTTCTGTTCTCCGACTGCGATTGCGGCACGCGATCTATACGGAAGGATGCATTGCGGTGCCTCAAGCTGAACAACCGACGAAGCGCATGAGCGGCAGCTGTGTTTGCGGTGCCGTGACGCTGAAGTTCGCCGCGCGGAACAGCGAGGTGGGCGCCTGCCACTGCGGCATGTGTCGCAAATGGTCGGGCGGCATCTTTCTTGCCGTCGACGGTGTGGAGGACCTCGAGATCACTGGTGGCGACGCTGTCGGCACATATAGATCCTCGGATTGGGCCGAACGCGGATTTTGCAAGATTTGCGGCACGTCTCTTTTTTGGAGACTGCACAACGGCGATCATCCGGTCGTCTCGGCTCAGTGCGTTGACGACTTTGAAGATCCCAAGCTTGTGAGCCAGATCTTTATCGACGAGAAGCCGGACTACTACAGCTTCGCAGAACAGACGCGGACCATGACGGGCGCCGAGGTCTTCGCGATGTTTGCACCAAAGGCAGAATGACCATGGCCGAAACCGACATCCGCCAGTTCAACATCAACTTTGGTCCGCAGCACCCCGCGGCGCACGGCGTATTACGTCTTGTTCTGGAGCTGGATGGTGAGGTGGTTGAGCGGGTGGACCCGCACATTGGCCTCTTGCACCGCGGCACGGAAAAGCTGATCGAGCACAAGTCCTACTTGCAGGCGATCGGCTATTTCGATCGCCTGGACTACGTCGCGCCCATGAATCAGGAGCATGCATTCTGCATGGCGGCTGAGAAGCTGCTCGATCTTGAGATTCCCTATCGGGCGCAGGTCATCCGCGTGCTGTATTCGGAAATCGGTCGCCTTCTTTCGCATCTGCTGAATGTTACGACTCAGGCGTTGGACGTCGGGGCCCTGACGCCGCCGCTCTGGGGCTTCGAGGAACGCGAAAAGCTGATGACGTTCTACGAGCGGGCATCGGGATCACGCATGCACGCGAAGTACTTCCGCATCGGCGGCGTGCACCAGGATCTGCCCGACGATCTCGTTGAGGATATCGCGGCGTTCTGCGAGACCCACCCAAAGGTGATCGACGACATCGAGAGCTTGTTGACAGAGAACCGGATCTTCAAGCAACGCAACGTCGATATTGGCGTGGTCTCCTTGGAGGACTGCTTCCGCTGGGGCTTTTCCGGCGTCATGGTTCGCGGCTCCGGCGCGGCCTGGGATCTGCGGCGCGCGCAGCCCTACGAGTGCTATAGCGACCTGGAGTTTGAGATACCGATCGGCCGCAACGGCGACTGCTTCGATCGCTACCTCATTCGCATGCTCGAAATGCGTGAGAGCGTGAAGATCATGAAGCAGTGCTGTGAAAGGTTGCTGTCTCCACACGGGCGTGGGGCGTATGTGACCGACGACAAGAAAGTCGTTCCGCCGACGCGCGGCGAGATGAAGCGCTCCATGGAAGCGTTGATCCATCATTTCAAACTCTACACCGAGGGGGTTCATGTTCCCGAGGGTGAGGTCTATACCGCTGTTGAGGCGCCGAAAGGCGAGTTCGGCGTTTACCTCGTGTCCGACGGTTCGAACCGGCCTTACCGCTGCAAAATCCGGGCGCCCGGGTTTCCCCATCTCCAGGCGATGGATTTCATGAACCGCGGCCATATGCTGGCGGACGTGAGCGCTATCCTCGGGTCGCTGGACATCGTGTTCGGCGAAATCGACCGCTAGTAGATAGGCGGTTGAGACGCCGAAGCCGGACTGCGTGGCCGCTATCCAACCGGAAGGACGTCTACAAAGTGATCGGCCAGACGATCATTCGGCATCTGGGTCAGATCTTTCGGCAATTCCGCGTGGACGACCGCCTTTAAGGCCGGCGACAACGCGGCCCTTAGATCGCCCAGGGTTGCCGGCGCAGCCGCGATGACCAATCGGTCGAAGGCGTCCGCTGCCCTCTGCTCGTCGAGGAAGGTTGCCAGTGTGCGCGCGAAGTCGAATTTCGCGGTCCGGTGCGGATCGCTCTTCGGCTCCATCGCATGGCGGCCGGCGCCAACAGAGTCAAATGTTCGGCCGGGTTTATCCGCATGAATGTCGCGATCCGGCAGATTCGGGCCCCGGAAATCAAGGGTTTCGATCGCGCGAATGCCGCCGCCAGACCTGTCGTGCAGGAGAACGCGTGCGCGCGCACCATCGGCAATCACAATCCATGTTCGGATGGGTTTCATGCTTTGACGTCCTCCGTCGGCCAATCCTGGCGCTGGTATGGGACCAAGATCGGCTGCGCGCGCGGGCGAGGCATTGATCCGTGTCATGCGCGCCGACAGATTCGGTCGGGCCAGCAAATGGGGGCAGCTGGCGGCAATGACCGGTAACAACCGCAGCGCTCGCCAAATTCTCAGACGTCGTAGCACTTAGCCGTTGGCACAGAGAAGCAATCGAAGGACTGTGCCCCTCATGACGTTTGTCGAAAGCATGCGCCGAGCGCTGAATTCCCCGTCGTTCAAGTTCATCATTGTCGTGATCTTGACGCTCGCGCTCACGATCCCACTCTTGTTCGTCTACGGATTGCTGTACGAGCGCGAGTCGTACTCCAACGCGGCAAAGCGGGAGATCGGCGAGATGTGGGGTGGCCCCCAAACCATCGCCGGACCTTTCTTGGTCGTCCCGACAGAACAGCGTGTCGAACTCACGACAACCGGAAGCAGCGCCGCCGGAGCCGCACAGCCCGTATCGGTGAGAACCGAGATCCGGCGAAAATTCGCTGTGTTTCTGCCTGAAACCTTGACGATTGCGCCAGACATGCAGTCCGAAGTGCGCCGCCGGGGCATTTTTGAAGTGCCGGTCTATCGGGCAAAGATCAGGATCTCGGGCTCATTCGTAGCACCCGAACAGCGCCGTATCGCCCAGGCAGCCGATCGCATTCTCTGGTCGGAAGCCGTCCTGGTCAGCCTTATCAGCGATGTCCGCGGCATCAAGTCGACGGCTGAGATCAAGATCGGAGAGGGGCCCGCTCGAAAGTTCCGCGCTGGCGTCGGTTTGGCTGGTCTGAACACGCGCGGTATTCACGTCCCGATTCCGGAAGCCGATGCGACCGGTGGATTTACGTTTGCCTATGACCTCGAACTCAACGGGTCGACGGCGTTTAATGTCACACCGGCGGGTGGCGACACGATCGTGAACATGACGTCCGATTGGCCGCACCCAAGTTTTGCAGGCTCATTCCTTCCAGAGAGCCGGTCCATTTCGGATGCTGGCTTCGAGGCGCGCTGGGCCATACCGCGGTTGGCACGTGGCCAGGGACAAGTCAGGCACGTTCAGCAGCTGAGGCCTCTCGCAACCGAAATGCAGTTCGGCGTGCAGTTCTTCCAGCCGGTGCGGTTCTACAGCCTCGCGCAGCGTGCACTGAAGTACGCACTCGGGTTCATTGCCATAGCGTTCTTCGCTGTGTTCATTATGGAGATTCAGTCGCGGACCCGAGTGCATTGGATCCAGTACATCTTCACCGGGCTGGCTCTCGTGATCTTCTACGTGCTTCTTATTGGCACATCTGAGCATATTGGATTTGATCGCGGTTATCTTAGCGCCTCTGTTGCGACCAGCGTCTTGATTGGCATCTATTTCGGTTCGGTGATCCGCAGTGTCGGGCGTGGCCTGGCGATGTTTACCGTCCTGGCACTGATATATGGCCTGCTCTACCTTCTATTGCGGCTGGAGGACTATGCGCTCCTCGTCGGCTCGATCGCGGCCTTTGTCTTGATCGCAACCGTCATGTTTGCAACCCGCAACGTCGACTGGTCGACAGGCGCGGCCCCGACGCTTGGTGGCTCCAAGCCATCAAACGCCTGATCCATCTGATCCATGGTGAGGCCGCGCGGCACGCGCGGCCTTAACCCCATCGTCGCGTAATCATAGATCGTATCGGCTGAACTGCGCAAAACATTGACGAGCGGCACTTTTTCCGACATCCGTGAAGAGCGGGACGCCGCGGCTTGGAGCATGTCCGTCACCGGCGGAAATGATCTAGACGTAAGGAGTGTCAGCCATGATTGCGGGATATATTGATTGGATGTTTGGACTAGCTGCACTGGCCTGTGGGTTTGGCCTGTCATTGGCCACGTATCGGATTTTTGCGGTCCAGAACGACTGGCCGATGGGTGACCTCCATATGACCCGACCACTCATTCCAATTTTGATTGGTGTGTTTTCCCTGGTGATCGGGTTTCTGTTCGCTGCGGACAGGGGCCCCGAAGGCGGCGGCTGGTGGATTATCGGAACAGGTGTTCTGTTTGCATTCTTCTGGACCGGGTTTATGCGCGTCGCGTCACAGATGTCTCTGTTCCTTGCGCCGCTTGCGACCGGTCTGCTGCTGTTTGGCTGGATTGGAACGCGCCCTCTGAGCGATGTCGTATACATTCCCGGTTATTCCGAAACGGCTGCTGAGAACGCCCGCATTGTTCGTCCGCTCAGCCCCAGGGATGAGCTGCGGCGCGATGACGACGGCCGCGCACGTTAGCGCGGGCATATCCTTGCCTGCAACGAAAGGTCATCCACCGATAGCTTGCCAGCGTGTGTTCCCCGCCTTAGGCAAGGACACGTAATTGGGACCTTGGCGGCAGGTGTGGATCCGTCCGCGCCGATGTCCGCGGTAGACTGAAAGGCAGACGCACATGGCCGTACGCCGTTTGCATTCCGAGCAACCGGACAGTTTCGCCTTTGACGAAAGCAATCTCGCGTGGGCCCGCGAAACGATTGCGAAGTATCCGGACGGCAAGCAGGCCTCCGCGATCATTCCGTTGCTGTGGCGCGCGCAGGAACAGCACGACAACTGGTTGCCGGAGCCGGCCATTCGCTATGTCTGCGAGATGCTGGATATGCCCTACATTCGCGGCTACGAAGTTGCGACGTTCTACACCATGTTCCAACTCGCACCGGTCGGAAAACTGGCTCACGTACAGGTTTGCGGGACGACACCCTGCATGTTGCGGGGTTCAGAAGATATCAGAGCTGTTTGCCAGCGTCGTATTCACGCCCAGCCCCATCACGTGTCAGCCGACGGCAATTTCTCCTGGGAGGAGGTCGAGTGCCTCGGCAGCTGCGCCAATGCGCCGATGGTTCAGGTTTGGAAGGACACCTACGAAGACCTCACGCCGGAGCTGTTCGAAAGGGTTCTGGACGGCTTCACGAATGGCAGTCCGGCAAAGCCTGGGTCGCAGATCGGTCGACAGGCAAGTTGTCCCGAAGGCGGACCGACGACGCTGAAGGAACTCGCGTAGACAGCAATCCAGTCGGAGTCCGACTGAAGCTGGGCGGGGACCTGTCACGCAATACTTTGCGTCCGACGTGCGGCGTTACAGATGCGTTCTCAAGAACGCGCTGAACAACCGTACCTTCGCAGGCACATACGCGCGGCTTGGGTAAACAATCCAGGCTGCTGTATCGAACGTCGTGGCGGTCACGTCGCAGGTCGGAAACACGTCAATGAGGCGGCCAGATTCGAGATCGTTCTCTATGAGCCAATCTGCCAGAAGGGCTGGACCGAGGCTGGCGCAAGCCGCATCTCGCAGCCCGATGGCGTTCGACATGCGGATCTGCCCGGCAACGGCAACCTCCGTCAGTGTCCCGGCGCGATCGCGGAACACCCATCGGGATTGAAACGCCGGCAACGTAAAGAGCAGGCATGAGTGCTGCTGCAAATCCTCCGGCTGCGTCAGTGGGGCGGCCGCGTCGAGGTATTCGGGACTGGCGCAGACGCGATATCGGGTCGGCCTCAGTTTCGCACAAATGAGATCTCCGCTGATCACCGGTGCCAGGCGAACCGCTATGTCTATGCGATCTTGCACGAGATCGAGATTGGCATCGCTCATGATCAAGTCGAACTCAAGCTTTGGGAACGCCGCTCGGAACTGCCCGAGCAGCGGAACGATCAGGGTTTGTCCGAACGCCACCGACGTGGTGACCCGCAATGTCCCCGTCGGTGTTGCCGCCAGACGGATTGCGTCGTCGTGCGCCCGCGTCAACTCATCCACCAACGGTGCAACGCGCTGCAGATAGATTTCTCCAGCCTCAGTAAGGGATAGCCGTCGTGTCGTACGTTGAAACACGCGGAGCCCAAGTTCGCGCTCGACTTGCGCGACCACCCGGGAGACGGAGGATGGATCCATATCGCGCGCGCGCGCAGCTGCGGCAAAGCTGCCAAGCTGCGCAACATCAACCAGAAGCCTGAGATCATCAATATCCATTCATTCCGATTTAGCACGAGTGAGGTGATGTGCCGGATATTTTTCGCGAGAAAATCATGAATAGATTGCGTATCGGGCGGGGCATGAGGCCGTCAGGTCAAGCACACGGAGGGCAGGGCGCATGAGTGATCTTTCTGGCAAGGCAGTTGTTGTAACGGGCGCCAGTCGCGGGATTGGCGCAGCCACAGTGCAAGAGTTCGCGCGGCAGGGCGCGAAGGTGGTCCTCGCAGCTCGGTCCAGTGCGGAAATCGAGGCGCTGGCGGACCAGATTTCAACAGAGGGCGGCACGGCGATCGCGTGTGCGTGCGACGTCAGTCAGTATGATCAGGTCGCCAATCTCGTTGACGTTTGCCAGCAAGCCTTCGGCCGCGTCGATGTGCTCGTCAACAACGCCGGCGTGATCGAACCAATTGCGCGCTTAGCGGCCTCGAACCCTGAGCACTGGGCGCGCGCCGCCGACATCAACTACAAGGGCGTCTACTTCGGCTTGCGGGCGGCGCTTCCAATCATGGTCGCTCAGGGTTCCGGTGTTGTCGTGAATGTGAGTTCGGGCGCCGCGACGAGCGCTCTGGAGGGGTGGAGCCACTACTGCTCGTCGAAGGCGGCAGTCCTTTCACTCACGCGATGCGCCTATAAGGAGTATGGTACTCAGGGTATCCGTGTTGTTGGCCTCAGCCCCGGAACCGTCGCGACCGAGATGCAGGTTGCGATCAAAGCATCTGGGATCAATCCGGTGAGCCAACTCGATCCGGCGGTTCACAGCCCGCCGGAGTGGGCTGCGCGCGCGATTGCGTGGCTCTGCACCGATGCTGCAAGCGATCTGTCCGGCGTCGACTTCTCCCTCAAGGACCCCGCTGGCCGGCGTCGTGTGGGATTGCCGGCATGATCGACCGGCCGTCGAAATCGGCCCTCAAGAGCGCCATCATGTGCGCGTCGACCCAATCGCCATCCCACAGCAATGCTTGACGACGCGTCCCCTCAAGAACAAAGCCCATCTTGTCGTAGACCCGTCGAGCATGCGGATTGAACGCGTAGACCTCCAGTTCAATGCGATTAAGGTTCAGCCCTTCAAATCCATGGCGAACCAACAGGAATGTGGCGATTGAGCCGTAACCTTTGTTGCGATGCTCGGGACGCCAGAGCGCGATGCGAAACGTGGCGCAGCGGTTGGTCCAGTCAATCTGGTTCAGGACGACCTCGCCCACGAGTGTATTCGCGACCAGAATGCCGTAATCCAAGCGGTCGTCAGCGGCTTCAATGTGTTCGCAATGGCGACACACAGCCTCGAGGGTGAAGGTCGACTGGGTTCCCGTCAGCCGATTGGCTTCAGGCTCGTCGAGCGAGTCCCATATGGCTGCGGCGTCGTTGACGCCGAGTGGGCGCAAGGTGACGGGCTCGCAGCGAATCACCGGCTTTGCAATAGGGCTCATGAGCAGGATCTCGATGGAACGTGAGATAGGATCGTCGCAGCCACAACCCAGGACTCATGTGGACGTCACCCACACTTCGAGCCGTGGCGAACCAATTCCGGCTCGCGTTATGGCACGGGTTTCCGACCGAGCAGGAGGACAATCCATGACCACAGACGCGGACTGCGCTTCGGATAATCTGCGGCGATGGCGGCTATCTGGTTGTCTTGCCCGTCCCACAAACAACCCTGCTCGGCGCGCGACGTGAGCCCAATACGCCCCGCCAGCCTCAACATCGAATACGGCCTACTTGGACTGCTCGCCGTATTGTGGGGGGCCTCCTATCTGTTGATCAAGGTGGCCGTCGCCGAAATCCCGCCGGTCACGTTGATCGCCGCGCGGGTGGCGATTGCGGCCGGCTGCCTCTTTGCTCTCATGGTCTGGAATGGCCAAAGGCTGCCGCGGGACCAAAGAACGTGGCGCATGCTGTTCATTCAAGCTGTATTCAACAGCATTGCCGCGTGGACGATTCTTGCGTGGGGACAACAGTACGTCGACAGCGGCCTGGCGAGCGTTCTCAATTCGACCTCACCCATTTTCGTCTTCCTGATCACGGTGGCGGTTACGCGCCACGAAGCAACCAGCTTTGTTAAACTCTTCGGCGTCTGCCTCGGGTTGACCGGCGTTGTGCTGATCGTTGGGCCCAGCGTGCTGGCAGGTCTCGGCCAACATGTCGCAGGTCAGGTCGCATCGGTCCTCGGCGCCGTCCTCTATGCGTGTGCGGCCATTTACGGGAAGCGCTTTTCAGATTTGCCGGCACCCGTCACGGCAGCTGGCACGATGGTGTGCGCAACGGCCTGCCTTGTGCCCGCGAGCCTCATCATCGACCGGCCATGGCATCTAACGCCATCCATCACGGCACTTGCTGCAGCGGCGGCCCTCGGCGTGTTCTGCACCGGCCTCGCTTTGATGATTTACTTCAGGCTGGTGCGGACGCTGGGCTCGATTGGCGTTGCAAGTCAGGCCTATCTCCGTGCCGGCGTTGGCGTCGTCCTTGGGATGGTTGTCTTGGGTGAGCAAATCTCGTTGGCCGTTGGCATCGGGCTGGTCTGCGCACTTGTCGGCGTTGCGGCCATGAATGCGCCGTCACATGCCAAACCGGCCGCACCTCCGTCGCCGCGTTGATCAAGCCAAGAAGCGGGCGAGTTTCCTCATGTGTCACAAGGCGACTTGCACCCGTCGTCGGCATGCGTAGGGTGTGCGCCAGCCACTCAAGCAGGAACGCAGCCCCATGCTCGCGGACAAAGACCGGATATTTACAAACCTGTACGGCTTCCACGACGCTGGACTCGCGGCCGCTCAGCAGCGTGGTGCCTGGGATGGCATCAAGGCTCTGATCGAACGTGGCCATGACGCCATCATCGAAGAGGTCAAGAAGTCAGGTCTCAGGGGGCGCGGCGGCGCCGGCTTCCCGACGGGCCTGAAATGGTCGTTCATGCCGAAGGACGACCCGCGGCCGAGCTATCTGGTGGTGAATGCCGACGAATCAGAGCCAGGCTCATGTAAAGACCGCGAGATTATGCGGCACGATCCTCATATTTTTATCGAGGGATGTCTCGTCTCGTCATTCGCGATGCGTGCCCATGTTTGTTACGTCTACATTCGTGGCGAGTACATTCGCGAGCGTGAGGCGCTTCAGAGAGCCGTGGATGAGGCCTATGCTGCGAATCTGATCGGCAAGAACAACAGCAACGGCTGGGATTTCGATCTCTATATCCACCACGGGGCCGGCGCCTACATTTGTGGCGAAGAAACCGCGCTTCTCGAAAGCCTGGAAGGTAAAAAGGGGCAGCCGCGTCTCAAGCCGCCTTTTCCGGCGGGATGTGGACTGTATGGTGCGCCGACCACGGTCAACAACGTTGAGAGCGTTGCGGTTGTGCCGACGATCCTGCGGCGTGGGGGCGATTGGTTCGCCGGCATCGGCAAGCCGAACAACACCGGAACCAAGCTGTTCCAGATCTCCGGCCACGTCGAAAAGCCCTGCGTCGTCGAGGAAGCGCTTGGGATCTCCCTACGCGAGATTATCGATCGTCATGCCGGTGGCGTCCGTGGGGGCTGGAACAACTTGCTCGCCGTTATTCCTGGTGGCTCGTCGATGCCGTGTATTCCGGCGGATGACTGCCAGAGCCTTTCACTCGACTTCGATACGCTTTCGAAGCTGAAATCGGGCCTGGGGACGGCTGCAATCATCGTGATGGACAGGTCCACGGACATTATCGCGGCAATCCGCCGCATCGCGTACTTTTACAAGCACGAGAGTTGCGGTCAGTGCACGCCGTGCCGTGAAGGAACGGGCTGGATGTGGCGCGTCCTCCAGCGCCTGGAAAGCGGCGAGGCCGACCCAAGTGAGATCGACTTGCTGTTCGACGTCTCAAAACAAGTTGAAGGTCATACCATCTGTGCACTGGGCGATGCTGCGGCGTGGCCGGTTCAAGGCCTGATCCGGAGTTTCAGACCTGTGCTGGAGCAGCGCATTGCCGACCGGCGTGCGGCGAAGGTCGCGGCACAATAGACCGCATCAGATGCGACTGCGTCAGATTGCATCAATTCGCGCGAATTCGCGCGTCTAACGCCACCGTCGTTGCCGTCCCCTGGGGCGGATCCGTCCGGAGCTAAACGACGGCGCCGTCTTTCGATTTTGAGACGATGAGTACCCGTCGACGAAACAGCTTGGATCTGCGCCATTCTGTCTGCAATCATACCAATCTGCGCCGCCCGCCTCGCACAGCGATGCCGGCCGATTGACCGAAAACCGCGGCCATCAGTCATGACCTGATGGCCGCGACAGAGCAGGGACCAATCGAAATGGACGTGAAAAACGAGCGCGACAAACTGAAGGTCGAAAGCAGCGTGGTTTCGAACTCCTCTTTCGATGATGTGAACTTGTCGAATACGACGTTTCACAACGTCAATATGTCGGTTGCGAAAATCACGCGAGCCAACCTGACAAATGCCGACATCTCAGATGCCAACATGTCCAACGCCAGGTTCGACAATGTGAATCTGTCCAACGTCAGCATCACCAATGCGCAGCTCGCGGGCATGAAAATCAATGGCATACTGGTGTCGGACATGCTGAAGGCTTATGCCGCGAGCCAAGCGTAGCTGTCGCTTAAGCCCTTCCGCCAAAAATGAGTTAAGCGCTGATACGCCATCTGGTCACGTGGCAACCATTTGCTATACCGACCGTAGAGTCGTTTGGCTGATACGCCGGGCGCAATACGGTGGAGATTGAGACGGTCAGCATGGCGAAGCAACTGATCATCGACGGCGAACTGATTGAGGTGGACGACGGCATTACGCTGCTCCAGGCTTGTGAAGAGGCTGGCGCTGAGATCCCGCGGTTTTGCTACCACGAGCGCCTGTCGATTGCCGGCAATTGCCGCATGTGCCTCGTGGAAGTCGTCGGCGTGCCGAAGCCCATCGCCTCTTGCGCCATGGGTGTGAACGACCTGCGCCCCAACCGTGATGGATCGCCAAATGCCATCAACACGCGTTCACCCTTGGTGAAAAAGGCGCGCGAAGGCGTGATGGAGTTTTTGCTGATCAACCATCCGCTCGACTGTCCGATCTGCGATCAGGGTGGTGAATGCGATCTGCAAGATCAGGCCATGGCCTATGGTGTCGGCGGGTCCCGCTTTGCGTTGAACAAACGCGCAGTTGAGGAGAAATACCTCGGCCCGCTCATCAAAACGCATATGACGCGGTGCATTCAGTGTACGCGATGTGTCCGCTTCATGACCGAAGTTGCGGGTGTCGAGGAACTCGGCGCGATCGGTCGCGGCGAGGACATGGAAATCACGACCTACCTCGAACAGGGTATGCTCTCCGAACTCTCGGCAAATGTTGTGGACCTGTGTCCGGTCGGCGCACTGACACATCGGCCATGGGCGCACAACGCCCGGCCGTGGGAGCTGCGCAAGACCGAGTCGATCGACGTCATGGATGCCGTGGGCAGTGCCATTCGCGTCGATACGCGTGGCCGCGAAGTCATGCGGATTTTGCCGCGAACCAACGATCCGGTGAACGAAGAGTGGATTTCCGACAAAGCGCGCCATGTATGCGACGGATTGCGGACTCAGCGCTTGGATCGCGCCTATATTCGCAAAAGCGGTCGCCTTGAGCCGGCGAGTTGGGATGAGGCGCTCGCGGTCGTCGCGGATCGGTTGCGCACCACACCTGCCGAGCGTATCGGCGCATTGGCCGGCGACTTGTGCGGCGCTGAGGAAATGTTTGCGCTTGCCGACATGATGCGAGGGCTCGGCGTCGCGAACATCGACTGCCGACAAGGCGGCGAACCCTTCGATCCGAAGTGGGGCCGTGCGAGTTATCTGTTCAATACCGGCATTGCGGCGATCGACGAGACGGATGACATCCTCCTGATCGGCACCAACCCGCGAACGGAAGCCGCTGTTTTAAATGGTAGGATTCGCAAGCGCTGGAGACAGGGCGGTTTGCGCGTTCGTTCGGTCGGACCACACACAGACTTTGGCTACGACTGCGAGACGATTGGGACATCTCCGGCTGACTTAGCCCGTCTGGTTGATGCGCCGGACTTTATCGGCGAACAGCCGATGGTGATTGTCGGCGCCGGCGGCTATCGCCGGGCAGATGGTCTCGCTGTGCTGGCACATGCTGCGGCTATTGCTCAGGCCGGCGGTGCAGTGAAAGAGGCTTGGAACGGTTTTGCCGTCTTGCAGACCGCAGCCGCGCGGGTTGCCGGTCTCGACCTTGGATTGGTCCCAAGCGCTGATGGATTGGACGTGGCGCGTCTGCTGCAAGGGGATGTGGATGTCATCTACAACCTGGGCGCGGATGAGGTTGAAATCGCGGAAGGCCCGTTTGTGATTTACCAGGGCAGCCACGGTGATCGGGGCGCCCATCGCGCAGACGTCATCTTGCCGGGTGCAACATTCGCCGAGAAAGGCGCGACCTTCGTGAATACGGAAGGGCGGGCGCAGATGTCTTTCAAAGCCGCTTATCCGCCGGGCGATGCCAAAGAGGACTGGACCATCCTCCGGGCTCTCTCGGACCGGCTTGAGAGGACGCTTGATTACAATACGGTTAGCGAATTGCGCGCTGCGATGTACCGAAAGTCACCGTCACTGGCACGGATTGGTGCCGTGGTTTCATCGCCGGTCGATGGTGTTGTGGCCTTGGCGCGTAAGGACGTACCGCTTGGTGATGCGCCGTTCCGTCATGCCATCGAGGATTTCTATTTAACCAACCCGATTGCGCGCGCATCGAAGACCATGGCTGAGCTGAGCGCCATGCGGGCACGAGGGTCCAGTGCACCACTGGCTGCAGAATAGGCGGGGGCTATGGACTTTTCACAAATGTGGACCGACTACCTCTGGCCGCTGACGCTGATTGTGGCGCAGAGCGTGGTGTTGCTGGTCGCCTTGTTGTTGATCATCGCTTACTTGCTGCTGCTCGATCGCAAGGTTTGGGCTGGGGTCCAGTTGCGGAAAGGGCCGAACGTCGTCGGACCATTCGGCCTCTTGCAGTCGTTTGCGGATCTCCTGAAATTCGTACTCAAGGAGCCGGTTATTCCCGCGGGCGCGGACAAGACCGTGTTTCTGCTCGCGCCGATGGCCACGGCAATCTGTGCGCTGGCCACATGGGCCGTCATTCCTGTGAACCAGGACGCGTGGGGCACGTGGGTCATTGCCGACCTGAATGTCGGGATCCTGTTCGTCCTCGCGATTTCCTCGCTCGGCGTCTATGGCGTGATCATGGGCGGATGGGCGTCGAACTCGAAGTACCCGTTTATGGGCGCGCTGCGATCCGCTGCCCAAATGGTCTCCTACGAAGTGTCCATCGGCCTGGTGATCGTGACCGTGCTGTTGTTGGTCGGGTCGCTGAACATGACGGACATTGTCAACGCACAAAAGACGGGAATCGGAACATCCGCAGGCCTCCCGGCCTCGGTACTCGATTGGCATTGGCTGGTGCTGCTGCCGATGTTCGTTGTCTTCTTCATATCGGCTTTGGCGGAGACCAATCGCCCGCCGTTCGATCTTCCGGAAGCGGAATCGGAGCTGGTCGCAGGCTTTATGGTTGAGTATTCCTCGACTCCGTACCTGCTTTTCATGTTGGGCGAGTACGTCGCAATCACGTCAATGTGCGCGTTGACGGCGATACTGTTCATGGGCGGCTGGTTGCCGCCGCTTGACGTGCCGCCGCTGAATTGGATTCCGGGCGTCATCTGGTTTCTGCTGAAGCTTATCTTCGTCTTCTTCCTATTCGCGATGGTCAAGGCGATGGTGCCGCGTTACCGCTACGATCAGTTGATGCGGCTCGGTTGGAAGGTGTTTTTGCCGTTGTCGCTGATCATGGTCGTGGTCGTTGCCGGAGCCTTGAAGTATGGCGACATGGTTGCAGCAGGTTAGGAGGTCGCCCACGTGTTCGGCTTGAGTGCTGCAGCGACCGGGGCACTATTCGGGCTCGTGCTCGGTTTGGTGAACTTCATCATTCTGATGCGGGTTGCCGAGCACACGGACCGGGCGGCGGCGCGACCACAGGGGTCGGATGGTGCCCGGATCTTGCGCTGGGTCGCTTGGGCGGATCTCGTGATTTTTCCGGCGGTCGGTTACTTCGTGGGCCCGATGGTCTTCGCATGAGACGAGACATCATCACGGCTGATCAGCCGCGTCGATGAGGAGAGCTAGGATATGAGCGTTGCGAGCGCGGTAAAATCGATGTTTCTCGCTGAGTTCGTCTCGGCGTTCTTCCTGACAATGAAATACCTGTTTAAGCCGAAGAAAACGCTGAACTATCCGTTCGAAAAAGGCCCGCTCTCGCCACGGTTTCGTGGAGAACATGCCCTACGCCGATATCCAAACGGTGAAGAGCGCTGTATCGCTTGCAAGCTCTGTGAGGCAATTTGTCCAGCACTGGCGATCACGATCGAAGCCGGCCCGCGCCGCAATGACGGGACACGGAGGACGACTCGCTACGATATCGATATGACGAAGTGCATCTATTGCGGCTTGTGCCAGGAAGCCTGCCCGGTTGATGCCATTGTCGAAGGGCCAAACTTTGAGTTCGCGACGGAAACGCGTGAAGAACTCTACTATAATAAGGAGCGTTTGCTTGCGAATGGCGATCGGTGGGAAGCAGCCATCGCAAAGAACATGGCTCTGGACGCGCCTTACCGCTGACCTGTGGTTTCTGGGGCCGGCTGGCACTGAGACGCCGCGATGACGACGGAATCCGACGTTGTGACGGACGAGGCATCAGATCAGGCAGATGAAGATTGCGGTGCGAGGGATTTAAGCCTGGAATCAGGTGCGCTGGGCCTTTTGTCGTTCTTGTCCGATGAAGAGCTGGCGCGCTATGGCGACATCGCCAGGGATCAAAAGCAGCTTGAGTGGAACAACGCGTTACTTCAAGCGGTTGCCTTGGCCGGCAGCGCAGCGCTGATTTTTGCCATTGCTGCGGAAGTCTATGCGGGATGGTCTTGGGAGCTGATCGCGCTGACTGCAATACTGGCAGGTGCATGCGCAAACTTTCCATGGCAAAAGCACCGCATGCGGCGCCTGTGGGCGCGACACATTACGGCGGTTGAGCGCGAGCAAGCGGGCCGCATGGATCAAGGTGCGGCAGAGGCTGCCACTGGGGAGTCACGGTGAGGCGATGGAAATGGTCGCTGTCTTCTTTTACATATTCTCCGGTCTTGCCGTCATATCCGCCCTGGGCGTGATCTTCGCGCGCAACCCGGTTCACGCGGTATTGTGCCTGATTGTGACGTTCTTCAACGCTGCGGGCTTGTTCATCCTGCTTGGTGCCGAGTTTTTGGCGATGTTGTTGGTCATCGTCTACGTCGGCGCCGTGGCGGTGCTGTTCTTGTTCGTCGTCATGATGCTCGACGTCGACTTTGCGGAACTGCGAGCCGGGCTGATCAAGAATGCGCCACTTGGTGTCGGCGTGGGTGGCTTCGTCTTGGCGGCATTGATCTACGTGTTCGTTTGGTCTGGCGCGCAACCGGCCCCGCCAGGTGTCCCTGCCGCAAAGATCCCCGATCCGGCCGACGGCATATCAAACACCCAGGCGCTGGGAGAAATCCTGTATACGAAGTACATCTTCTTCTTCCAGGGCGCGGGTTTGGTTCTCTTGGTTGCCATGATCGGCGCCATCGTCTTGACGCTGCGCCAGAAAGAGGGCGTGAAGCGCCAGTCTATACCGGAACAGGTGGGGCGCCGGCCGGACCTCGCTGTGACCATGGTCAAGTTGGAGCCGGGGCAATCGATCGTTCCCTCCAAAGAGGAAGGGCCAAGCTAATGGATATCATGCTGTTTTTCGGCATTGCCGTGTTTGGCCTGTCGATCGCGTTCTTTGACGGGTTGACGCGCGGACTGTCCGTGATCAACGGCGCGCTGCTTGTCCTGGCCTATCCATTCTTTGAGGCGCAGTACCTGGACGGATCGTTGCCCTGGACAATCGCCATTGCCGGACAACCTGGCGTCGTGCGCGCCGAAGCGGTGATCGGGATTGCGTTGCTGTTGCTGGTCCCCTACGCCGTCGTCCGGCTGCTGTTCGCCATTGCGCGTCGCGGAGGCATCTGACTGATGGGGCCAAATGCAGCCACGACAGCGCTCAGCATAATAGCGCAACGAGTGCGCAAGTCATGGGTCGCAAATCGATCGCGAAGTAGCACCGGCGATCCGGAACGGGAGCAACGCGCCGCATGACCATTGGCCTGGAACACTATCTCACGGTCGCGGGTATCCTCTTTACGATTGGGATGTTCGGCATCTTCCTCAATCGCAAGAACGTGATCGTCATCTTGATGTCGGTCGAATTGATGCTGCTCGCCGTCAATATCAATCTCGTTGCGTTCTCGGCATTCCTGGGTGATCTCGTCGGCCAGGTCTTCGCGATGATGGTTCTCACCGTCGCAGCTGCGGAGGCGGCCATTGGCTTGGCCATTATCGTCGTATACTTCCGCAACCGTGGTTCGATTGCGGTTGAGGACGTCAATCTGATGAAAGGGTGAGCGGCGGCATGATCTTTCAGGCCATCGTGTTTTTGCCGCTTGCCGGCGCGATTATCGCTGGGCTGTTCGGTCGGCTGATTGGAGACCGAGCGTCTGAGATCGTGACGTCGGCTTTCCTGGTCATTTCGGCCGTTCTGTCGTGGGTGGTTTTCGTCGATGTTGGCTTCGGCCAGCAGACGATCAAAGTCCCGCTGATGACCTGGATCCAATCCGGCGATCTCGAAGTCGCGTGGTCCCTCAGGATCGATACGCTCACGGCCGTGATGTTGGTCGTAGTGACGACCGTGTCATCGTTGGTGCACATCTATTCCATCGGGTACATGCAAGAGGATGATGCGCGCAGCCGCTTCTTCTCATACTTGTCGCTGTTCACCTTCGCCATGCTGATGTTGGTGACCAGCGATAACCTGCTGCAGATGTTTTTCGGCTGGGAAGGCGTCGGGCTCGCAAGTTATCTGCTGATTGGTTTTTGGTTCAAGAAGCCTTCAGCGAACTCTGCTGCGATCAAAGCGTTTGTTGTGAACCGGGTCGGCGATTTTGGGTTTGCGCTCGGAATTTTCGGCGTTTTCGCGGTCTTTCAGTCGGTGCAGTTCGATGCCATTTTTGCCGCGGCGCCAACCATGGTCGACAAGACCATGGCCTTTGCCGGCTACGAAGTGGACGTGCTGACACTGCTTTGCCTGTTGCTGTTTATGGGTGCAATGGGCAAGTCGGCTCAGTTTCTGCTGCACACGTGGCTGCCGGACGCCATGGAAGGGCCGACCCCTGTTTCGGCGCTGATCCACGCGGCGACCATGGTGACAGCCGGGGTATTTCTGGTGGCGCGGATGTCGCCGCTTTACGAACTGGCACCAACGGCACTGGCAGTCGTGACATTCGTCGGAGCCATCACGGCGATTTTCGCGGCAACCGTCGGTCTTGTCCAAAACGACATCAAGCGGGTCATTGCGTATTCTACCTGTTCGCAGCTCGGCTACATGTTCGTTGCCTGCGGGATTGGTGCGTATACGGCCGGCATCTTTCACCTTTTCACGCACGCCTTCTTCAAGGCGCTGCTGTTCCTCGGTGCCGGATCAGTCATCCACGCCATGCACCATGAGCAGGACATGCGGAACATGGGCGGACTGGCACCGAAAATCCGGATGACCTGGGTGATGATGCTGATTGGAACGCTGGCGTTGACCGGCGTCGGAATTCCGCATCTCGTCGGCTTTGCAGGCTTCTATTCCAAGGACGCCATCATCGAAGGCGCGTATGCGGCGCACACCCCCTATAACTATGCGTTCTGGGTATTGACCATTGCGGCGTTCATGACCGCCTTCTACTCATGGCGTCTGGTGTTCCTCACGTTCCACGGCGAGACCCGTGCGGAGCCCGAAACCTACAAGCACGCGCACGAGAGTCCGTACGTCATGCTGGTGCCGCTGTTCGTGCTGGCTGTCGGCGCCGTGTTTGCAGGGCTGGCATTCAAGGGCGCATTCATCGGCGACAGCTACAAGACGTTCTGGAACGGCTCGATCTTTGAAGGTCCGTCAAATCACATCATTCACGATATGCACAAAGTCCCGGAGTGGGTCTACTGGGCGCCGTTCGTGGCGATGGCGTCGGGTACGGGCCTCGCTTACCTCTATTACATCGCCGCACCTTGGCTGCCTGGCGCGACGGCCCGCGCCTTCAAGCCGATCTACCTGTTCTTCCTGAACAAATGGTACTTTGACGAACTGTACGATTGGCTGTTCGTTAAACCGGCGATGGCCATTGGGCGCATGTTCTGGAAAACCGGCGACGGGCGCATCATCGACGGGCTTGGCCCGGATGGCGTATCTGCGCGGATCCTTGATGTCACGGGGCGGGTGGTGCGTTTGCAGACCGGCTATGTCTATCACTACGCGTTCGCAATGCTGATCGGTCTCGCCTTGATCACAGCCTACGTCATGTTTGCCGGCGGAGGTTCGCAATGAACCTGAACGAGGCGCCGCTTCTCTCGATCATTACGTTTCTCCCGCTGGTCGGCGTGCTGTTCATTGCGTTCCTGCCTCGGGATGCAACCCGGAATGCGCGCTGGGGCGCGCTCTGGACGACGGTTGTCACGTTCGGCGTGTCGCTGGCGTTGTGGATCAACTTCGACCCGACAACCGCGGACTTCCAGTTTGTGGAGACGCGTCCGTGGTTCGGGCCGGTCCAGTACAAAATGGGCGTCGACGGCATCTCGATGCTGTTCGTCATTCTGACGACATTCCTGATGCCGCTCTGCATTCTTGCGAGCTGGGAGAGTATTCAGACCCGCGTCAAGGAGTACATGATCGCGTTTCTGGTGCTGGAAACCTTGATGATCGGCGTGTTCTGCGCGCTGGATCTGTTCCTGTTCTATCTGTTCTTCGAAGCCGGTCTGATCCCGATGTTCATCATCATCGGGGTCTGGGGCGGCCCGCGGCGGATCTACGCGAGCTTCAAGTTCTTTCTCTATACGCTGCTCGGCTCGGTGCTGATGCTGCTTGCGATGATGTACGTCTACTGGACGGCGGACACGACCGACATTGCGGCAATCATCGCGAAGACGGCCGACAACCCAAGACTGTTCTCGCTCGACGCCCAGTGGTGGCTGTGGCTCGCGTTCTTTGCATCGTTCGCCGTCAAGATGCCGATGTGGCCGGTTCACACGTGGCTGCCGGACGCCCACGTGGAAGCGCCCACGGCTGGGTCCGTCGTGCTGGCTGCGATCCTGCTGAAAATGGGCGGCTATGGGTTCCTGCGCTTCTCGCTGCCGATGTTCCCGCTCGCAAGCCAGGAGTTGGCCCCGCTTGTCTTCGCGCTGTCCGTCGTGGCGATCATCTACACGTCGCTCGTCGCTCTCGCGCAGGAGGACGTCAAAAAGCTGATTGCCTATTCGTCGGTCGCCCATATGGGCTTTGTGACGATGGGCATATTCACGTTCACGCGCCAGGGTCTCGACGGTGCAATTTTTCAGATGTTGAGCCACGGGTTGATTTCGGCTGCGCTCTTCCTGTGTGTCGGTGTCGTTTATGACCGCATGCGTACGCGCGAGATTTCGGCCTACGGCGGGCTTGCCAATCGCATGCCGATCTACGCCACGATCTTTATGATCTTCACGATGGCGAACGTCGGATTGCCGGGGACGTCTGGCTTTGTCGGCGAATTTCTGACGCTGCTTGGGGCCTTCAAGGCCAATACCTGGGTTGCGATTTTTGCGACCACCGGTGTGATCTTGTCGGCCGCCTATGCACTCTATTTGTATCGTCGGATGATTTTCGGTGAGCTCGAAAAGCCGAACTTGCGCGCCATTGCGGACATGACGCCGCGCGAGATCGCCGTGCTTGCGCCGCTTGTCATTCTGACGATCTTGTTCGGCATTTATCCCAGCCCCGTGTTTGACGTGACTGCGGCTTCGGTCAAAAACCTGGTGACGAACTACGAAGCCGCAATCCGCATAACCAGTGCAGCTGCAAATTAGAGTTCGGTCGAGGATACCATCATGAGCGAACTCGCGGCATACGCACCTTTGCTTCCAGAGCTGATCATTGTCGTGTCGGCCATGGCTCTGCTTATGGTCGGCGTGTTTTCGCCGGAGAACGACGATACCGGCGAGAACGTCGGTTGGCTGGCCATCGTCGCGTTGATTGCTGCCGGTGTGGTGATCGTGAATTCGGGTAGCGAGCGCATCAGTCTGTTTGACGGCGCATTTGTCGTCGACGGGTTCGCTCAGTTCATGAAAATACTCGTCCTGGGCGGCGCCGCGGTGGCGCTTATACTGGCCTTTGACGAGTTTCGCAGGCTGGGCATCCTCAGGTTCGAGTATGCGGTTCTCGTCCTGCTCGCCACGGCGGGCATGATGATCATGATTTCCGCTGGCGACCTGATCGCGCTTTATATCGGCTTGGAACTGCAGAGCTTGTCGTTGTACGTCGTCGCTGCGTTTCGTCGCGATAGCGTGCGTGCCAGTGAGGCCGGCCTGAAATACTTCGTACTCGGTGCACTGTCTTCCGGCATGTTGTTGTATGGCGCGTCGCTGATCTATGGCTTTACCGGCTCGACCTCCTTCGGGGTCATTGCCAACGCGGCCAAGGGCCCGGAGGCTGCCCAGAACCTTTGGCTCATATTCGGGCTCGTGTTCCTGCTCGCCGGTCTCGCATTCAAAGTCTCGGCGGTGCCATTTCACATGTGGACGCCGGACGTTTATGAAGGCTCGGCCACATCCGTTACAGCTTTCTTTGCCGCGGCTCCAAAGGTGGCGGCCATGGCCTTGTTCACGCGGGTCATGCTGGAGGCCTTTCCGGGCATCGGGCCACAGTGGCAGCAGATCGTTGTCTTTATCGCCATTGCCTCCATGTTGCTTGGCGCGTTCGCGGCAATTGGCCAGACGAACATCAAACGTCTGATGGCGTATTCCTCGATTGCCAACATCGGGTTTGCGCTCATCGGCTTGGCCGCCCACAGCCAGCAGGGCACGCAAGCTGTGCTGATCTACATGGGCATTTATCTTGTCATGACGCTTGGCACGTTTGCGTGCATTCTCGCGATGCGTCGTGGTGATGAGGCTGTTGAGACCATCGATGATCTGTCTGGACTGGCCGCGACAAATTTGCCGCTCGCGGTCGCCTTGATGATCCTGATGTTCTCGCTAGCCGGCATTCCACCGCTCGTGGGCTTTTTCGCCAAGTATTACGTTTTCCTCGCAGCGATTGAGGCAGAACACTACGCAGTTGCGATCATCGGCGTTCTGGCAAGTGTGGTTGGCGCGTTTTACTACCTCAACATCGTCGCGAAGATGTTCTTCGCGGAGCCGCGGGAAGCCTTTGAGCCCATCCCGAGGCGTACGTACGCCGTCATGAGCGTGGCAGCGATGTTGATGGTGGTTGGAATCGTCGGTCTTGGCCCGTTTGTCGAGATCGCCGACGCAGCAGCGCAGACGTTTCGATACCCCGATTGATGATTACATTTGCAACGGCGCCAGTCGTTCGCTTCGAGTCACTCGATTCAACAAGTGCCGAAGCAACTCGTCGCCTCGCTCAGGGAGAGCGCGGCCCGCTCTGGATTACGGCGCAGCAACAAACCGCAGGTTACGGACGGTCCGGCCGATCCTGGTCAACGCCCAAAGGCAATTTGGCAGCGACCCTGGTGTTTCAGCCGTCCTGCCCTGTCGGTGCTTCACATCAGCTGGCTTTGGTCACGGGTGTTGCAGTTCACGCCGGACTATCCCACATTTTTAAAGACTCGAATGTGGACGGCCCCAGCCCACAGCTGAAGTGGCCGAATGATGTGTTGATCGACGGAAGAAAGATTGTCGGCATTCTTATCGAAAGTACCACCTACGATGGCACCCCCGTGGTCTGCATCGGCATTGGCGTGAATGTCGGCGCGAACCCTGTGATCACGCAGCCCCGTGCGACAACGAGCCTGAGTGACTTGGGCGTCGACGTCTCGCCTGAGGATGTCCGCTTGTCCGTCGCCAGAGCATTGGACGACGCCGTTGCAACTTGGGCTGGCGGCGCTGGGTTTGATGTGATCCGCGCGCGTTGGCTAGAGCGCGCAGGACCCATTGGTGCGCCATTCTCTGTTCATGTCGGAGAAAGTACGGTCCATGGGCAATTTCATGGTCTGGATGACGACGGCGCCTTGCTGTTGTCGAACCACTCTGGTGACATTCAACGTTTTGCATACGGCGATGTCACGCTTGGCTGGCACCCGGAGACGAAGGAAACCGAATGACCGAGGAGCTATCCCAGGCGGGTGGAACGTCTAATCAAGATGAGGTTGTGTTTCTCGCACTCGGCGGCCTCGGCGAAATCGGCATGAACGTCTACATGTACGGCCTCGGCCCGGCCGATGATCGGACGTGGCTTATGGTCGACTTGGGGTTGACGTTCCCTGACGAGACGGAGCCGGGTGTCGACGTTATTCTGCCGGATCTAACGTTTGCGCAAACTGAGCGTAAGTCGCTCGCGGGCATCTTGATCACGCACGCGCATGAAGACCATATCGGCGCAGTTCTTGAGATGTGGCCGAAGCTACGGGTGCCACTTTATGCGACGCCGTTCACGGTGGGTATGCTCAAGGCGAAACTTGCGGAGTTTGGCAGTCGGAAAGCGCCTGATGTTCGCGAAGTGCCGATCGGCCATCGCTTCACGATCGGCGCTTTTGACGTCGAGCTGATCTCGATGTCGCATTCCATTCCTGAGACCTCTGCCGTTGCGATTCGCACACCGCATGGCGTCGTTCTTCATAGTGCAGACTGGAAGTTGGATCCGGACCCCTACGTGGGCACGCAAACCGACACGGCCAAACTTGCGGCACTTGGGAAAGAGGGCGTGACCGCCTTCATTTGCGATTCGACAAACGCGTTCCGCGACGGGCGATCGCCGTCGGAAGCGCGTGTCGCTGCGTCGCTTTCTGACATCATCAAAGATGCGCCGCGGCGGGTCGCCGTAACCACGTTCTCCTCCAACGTCGCGCGCATTCGCGCCATTGCAGATGCGGCACGCGCGTCCGGCCGGCGCCTGGTTGTCGCGGGGCGCGCGCTTCAGCGGGTTATCGGGGTCGCAATCGACGTCGGCTATCTGCCGCCTGACTTCGACTATCTCGATCAGGATATGGCGAAAACCGTCCCGGCTGGCGAGGTTTTGATGCTGGTCACTGGCAGCCAGGGCGAGCTGCGCGCAGCGCTGGCCCGCATAGCGGACAATGAGCATCCCGAGATTTCGTTCGATCCCGGCGATACGGTGATCTATTCATCACGCACCATTCCGGGCAATGAAAAGAGTGTCCTGCGCGTCCAGAACAAATTGGCGGATCGGGGCGTGAAGGTTATCACGGACGCTGACAGTCTCGTTCACGTCACCGGCCACCCCCGGCGAGACGAGCTTGCCGAAGTCTACGGTCTCCTGAAACCAAAGGCTGTAATCCCCATGCATGGCGAAGCGCGTCATCTGATGGAGAACGCGCGTCTGGCGGCTGGTGCCGGGGCAAAAAGCCTCGATACTGTCCGCAACGGTCAGATGGTGCGTTTGGCGCCCGGACCACTGGAGGTCGTGGATGAGGTGCCGATCGGGCGCATGTATCGCGACGGTCGCCTGATCATTCCTGAAGGTGAAGGCTCGGTCCGAGAACGACGCAAGCTGTCAGCGGTCGGTATTGTTTTTGTCGCCGTGAGCATTGATCGTGCTGGAAATGTTGTTGCGGAACCGGACGCGACGCTCGATGGCGTGCCCTACGAAACGGCCGACGGAACATCTATGGATGAGCTGGTTCTCGATGCCATTGACGGCGTACTCGACAACGTCCCGCAACGCCGCCGACGTGATCCCGATGCATTGGCGGATACGGTGAAACGTACCGTTCGCGGCGTTGTTGACCAAGCCTGGGGCAAACGACCAATCGTCAAGGTGTTGGTCAACGTGGTGGAACGTGGCCGTTGAGGATGTCAGGCTGCGTCGGACGGCGCTTGGCGCACGTCCCATGCGATGAAATCACAGCCCGCGGAGAGCAAACGCATGATCGGTCGATTGAATCACGTTGCCATTGCCGTCAGCGACCTTTCCGCGGCAACTGCCGTTTATCGCGATACGCTGGGCGCTGAGGTGACCGAGCCGGCGGCCCAACCCGAACACGGTGTGACGGTTGTCTTTATCAATCTTCCGAACACAAAGATTGAGCTGTTGGAACCGCTCGGCGCCGACTCGCCGATTGCCAAGTTCCTGGAGCGCAACCCCGGCGGCGGCATTCATCATGTCTGCTATGAGGTGGCGGACATTCTGGCGGCGCGCGACCAGTTGAAATCGGATGGTGCCCGCGTTCTCGGTGATGGAGAGCCCAAGATCGGGGCGCACGGCAAGCCCGTACTGTTTCTGCATCCCAAGGATTTCTGCGGGACCCTTGTTGAGCTTGAGCAGGTATAGGGCACGACAGGTCCTGAGAGATCTGAGATGATCTCTTGCACTTATCCTAGGTTTCGGTGGTTTTGCCCGGTGGAGGGCCCTTGATGAGCCCGGTATTTGCAATCGCGATCTACTTCGTCGTCTGGTGGATCGTGCTATTCGCGGTCTTACCGTTTCATATCCGGACGCAGGAGGAGGCGGGCGAGGTTGTGCCGGGCACGCCGGCGAGCGCGCCTGCGTCGTTCAACCTGTTTCGACTGGTCGTTGCCAATACGATCGTTGCCAGCATCGTGTTTGCGTTCATCTATGCGCTGATTGTGTTTGACCCGCTTGGCATTGGCCAGATCCCTGAAGAATTGCAGTTCTGAACCGTGGCTTCAGTGGTGGCAACCATTGCGATACGTGCCGTGTTTCGCTAAGGACGGCGCTTGTTACGGCCATAGAACACGAGCGATCCGGCATGCGTCTGTCCCGCTACTTTCTGCCTGTCTTGCGCGAAACGCCTAAGGAAGCTGAGATCGTTTCGCACCAACTGATGTTGCGTGCGGGCATGGTCCGGCAGGCGAGCGCGGGAATTTACTCGTGGCTGCCGCTAGGCCTGCGTGTTCTCGACAAAATCGGCAACATCGTGCGTGAGGAGCAGAACCGGGCCGGCGCGATCGAACTCCTGATGCCCACGATCCAGTCCGCCGACCTCTGGCGCGAGTCCGGTCGTTACGATGCGTACGGCAAGGAGATGTTGCGCATTCAGGACCGCCACGAGCGCGATATGCTGTTTGGTCCGACAAACGAAGAACTCATTACGCAGATCTTTCGCGACAACGTCAGGAGCTACCGCGACCTGCCGCGGAATCTCTATCATATCCAGTGGAAGTTCCGGGATGAGATCAGGCCGCGTTTCGGCGTGATGCGCGGCCGTGAGTTTTTGATGAAAGACGCCTATTCCTTCGATCTGACCGCGGAAGATGGCCGGCGCTCATACAATCGCATGTTTGTCGCCTATCTGCGCACGTTCGCGCGCATGGGGTTGAAGTCCGTGCCGATGGCGGCTGATACCGGCCCAATCGGCGGCGACCTGAGCCACGAGTTCATCATTCTTGCCGAAACCGGCGAGAGCCAGGTGTTTGGGCATCGTGATCTCTTCGAGGGGGATGTGCCGCCCGCGGACACGGATTTCGAGGGAGATTTGCAGCCGATTGTTGATCGCTGGACGTCGCTCTATGCGGCAACGGATGAGCAGCATGACGCCGCGCGATTCGACGCTGAAGTGCCCGCCGACAAGCAGGTTTCAGCCCGCGGCATTGAGATTGGGCACATCTTCTTTTTCGGCACGAAGTACTCCGAGCCAATGAACTGCAAGGTTCAAGGGCCTGACGGCAGTGTCGTGGCGTTGCAGATGGGCTCCTACGGTGTCGGTGTTTCCAGGCTTGCCGGCGCGATTATCGAAGCCTGCCACGATGATGCCGGGATCGTTTGGCCTGTGCCGGTTGCGCCGTTTGAGGTCGGCCTGCTGAATTTGAAGGCGGGAGACACCGAAACGGATGCGGCATGTGAACGGCTATACGGGGAACTGACCAACGCAGGGGTTGAGGTCCTCTACGACGACACCGACGAACGTCCTGGTGGAAAGTTCGCGTCTATGGATCTCATCGGCTTACCTTATCAAGTGGTTGTCGGTCCAAAGGGCTTGAAAGGCGGTGAGGTTGAGTTGAAGTCGCGTCAGGATGGCGCGAAGTCGAGCGTTCCGCTCGATAGCGTTGTGCAGAGCCTTGTCTCCGACGTGAGCGAGCGGCGATTACTGGTGTGAACGTCCGGACCTGACGATGACGCCTAATGGACCGACGTTCCACGATTCAAAAGGACCGACACACCGTGGCAGCCCACGCGCCGACAATCGACACGCCGCCGTTTGCCGGCTTTGAATGGATGTTGGCTCTGCGCTATCTGCGCGCGCGCCGTCGCGAGGGATTTATCTCCGTCATTGCCGGCTTCTCCTTTGTCGGGATCATGCTCGGCGTTGCGACACTGATCATCGTGATGGCGGTGATGAACGGCTTCCAGGCGCAACTGTTCGACAAGATCCTTGGTGTCAACGGTCACATCGCGGCGCTGCAGCAGGGGCAAACGGGGCGCATTCGGGACTATGTGCGCTACAGCGAAGCCCTCGAACGTGTACCCGGCATAACTGCGGTCACACCGATGACCGAAGCGCAAGTCATGGTCTCCTCTCCGGCACAGGCACTCGGCGGCCTGGTTCGCGGTGTGACGGAAAAGGGCATTCGGAACACGCCGCTGGTCGCAAACAACATCATTTCCGGGTCGATTGAGGGATTCGACGAGCAAAAAGGGATCGCGATCGGGTCTCGATTGGCACAGGCGCTGCGCCTAGAACTCGGCGGGTTTGTTACATTGATTTCGCCGCGCGGCACCACGACGCCGTTTGGTACCGCGCCGCGCAGCCGCTCATTCCGGATTATCGCTGTCTTTGAAATGGGCATGTCGGAATACGACCGAACCATGCTCTACTTGCCGTTGAGCGAGGCGCAGCGGTTCTTTTCGCGCAAGGGCCAGGTTGACGCGATCGAAATCAAGGTCAGCGATCCGTACGCGGTCGAGGCCTACGTGACCGACTTGACCAGCGCAACGGGCGGCGACTTGTATTTCCAAACCTGGAAAGAGCGCAATCAGACGTTCCGCGCTGTGCTGGAAGTGGAGCGCACAGTGATGTTCATCATCCTGTCGCTGATCATTCTTGTTGCCGCCCTGAACATCGTGTCCGGCATGATGATGCTGGTGAAAGACAAGTCGCGCGACATCGCGATCTTGCGGACGATGGGTGCAACGCGCAGTGCCATGATGCGCGTATTCCTGATCACGGGCGCCTCAATTGGCATTGTCGGCACGCTTGCCGGATTCGCACTCGGTCTGCTGTTCCTTTGGCAAATCGAAGCAATCCGTCAGGCTGTGCAATGGATCACCGGCAGAACGGTCTTCGATCCGGCCGTCTACTATCTGTCGAAGTTGCCGGTGAAAATCGATGTCATCGAGACGGGCGTGATTGTTGTGATGGGGTTGGTGCTTTCGGTTTTGGCAACCGTGTATCCCTCGTGGCGAGCATCGACGCTGGATCCCGTCGAAGCTCTTCGGTACGAATAGGCACGGCCATGGAAATGCGCGCAGACCCGGTTATGCAACTTGTCGATGTCCGGCGAACATTCCGCCAGGGCGACAGAGAAATCCGGGTGCTGGATGGCGCATCCGCCATCCTCAACCCGGGTGAGGCGGTGGCGCTGGTCGGGCCGTCCGGCGCTGGCAAGTCCACCTTGCTTCATACGGCGGGTTTGCTGGAAACGCCGGATTCCGGCCAGATCATCGTCAATGGCCAAGACTGCGCGCGCATGAATGACATACAGCGCACGCGGGTTCGGCGCGCGGATATGGGTTTTGTCTATCAGTTCCATCAATTGTTGCCGGAGCTGTCCGCGCTTGAGAACGTCATGATCCCTCAGCTGATCCGCGGGCAGAAGAAGGCGGCCGCGCGCGACAGGGCGCGTGAGCTTCTCACAGCGCTCGGCCTGGAAGGGCGCGTTGATCACCGGCCGGCTGAACTCTCCGGAGGAGAGCAGCAACGCACGGCCATCGCGCGGGCGCTCGCGAACCGGCCGCGCCTGCTCCTTGCGGACGAGCCAACCGGGAATCTGGACCCGTCAACATCTGAGCGCGTGTTTCACGAGCTTGTTGGGATGGTTGAGCATACCGGTGTCGCGGCATTGATTGCGACGCACAACATGGCGCTGGCCGGACGCATGCACCGTGTGCTGCGCCTGGAAGGTGGCAAACTGGTTGAGGTCGTACCGCAAACGGTTCTGTAAACGATGGCGTATGAGGCTTTCTCGTTCCGATCGGACCCGGATGTTCCCGCATTTGATGACACACGTGGCCTGATCGTGTTCGACGGCGTCTGCATATTCTGCTCCGGCTTTGTGCAGTTTGTAGCGAAGCGAGATACCAAGGCGCGATTTCTCTTCACAACGGCGCAGTCGCCGCTCGGTCAAGCGCTGTATCGCCACTACCGATTAGATCCAGCGGATCTCGAAACCAATCTGGTCATTGTTGACGGGCGGCTGCACGCGAAGCTTGCGTCAGTTGTCGCTGTCGCCCGCGAATTGGGTTGGCCGTGGCGTGGTCTCGCGGCACTCCGCGCGCTGCCGGCGCCAATTGCGGATTGGTGCTACGACCGGATCGCGCGCAACCGCTATCGTATTTTCGGCAAGCACGACCAATGCGTTGCGCCACAGTCCTTGCGCGATCGTCTTGTCTCGTAATCGCATTCTGGTCATTGGTGGCTACGGCGTCTTCGGTGGCTTGCTGTCGCGGCGATTGGCAGCGCACCCGGACTTCGACGTGATGGTCGGCGGGCGCACGTTGGCGAAAGCGGAAGCCCACTGCCGCGCCTATGGTGGGCGACCCGTCGTGTGCGACACGTCCGGCGACATCGCCGAAACGATCGCCGCGTTGCAGCCGTTCGTCGTCATTGATGCGGCCGGTCCGTTTCAGAACTACGGCAGCGATCCCTATCGGGTTGCGCGTGCGGCGATCGCGGCGAACGCACACTACCTCGACCTGGCAGATGATCCCGGTTTTGTGGCCGGCATCGGCGATCTTGATCGGCAGGCGCGTGAAGCGGGCGTCACAGTCCTCTCCGGCTGCAGTTCCGTCCCGGCCATTTCATCTGCTGCAGTGGACGCGATGGCGCACGACATTGTCGATCTCGATACCATCGAATCCGTCATCTCGCCGGGTAATCGCGCGCCGCGAGGGCATTCGGTGATTGCGGCCATTCTCGCACAGGTTGGCCGACCGCTGCGGGTTTGGCGTGGTGGCGCGTGGACGGAGGATGTTGGCTGGGGGCGTCTCGAACGCCGGGTGATCACCAGTCCGGACGGCCGGTCATTGGGTCGCCGATGGGTCAGCCCGATCGGTGCACCGGATCTGCTCTTGTTTCCGCAACACTACCGTGCGCGAACGGTTCGCTTTCTGGCCGGACTTGAACTGAGCGTCATGCACGTCGGCCTCTGGGCCTCGGGATGGCTGGTCCGGTTGCGTCTTATACGCTCGTTGGTCTCGCTGAGCCGTGCATTTCGCCGGATGGCCGACTGGCTTTATCGCTTCGGGTCGGATCGCGGTGGGATGTGCGTCACAGTTGTGGGGCGCGATGCGGCCGGTCGCTGGCTTTCCCGCACGTGGACGTTGGTGGCCGAAGCCGGGGACGGACCGCAGATTCCGGCAACGCCTGCATATCTCTTGGTGCATCGCCTCTGTGATGGAGCTGTGCCGACAGGCGCGCGCGCTTGCATCGGAGAGCTCGCTCTGTCGGACATTGAGACGGGCCTCGCGCCATTTGCGATAACGACGGGACAGTGCGCGCGCAGCATGAGCCCGCTGTTTCGCATCGTGCTTGGCGATGGCTTTGACGCGTTACCTGCGCCTCTGCGCTGCCTGCATGACATTGGCGGCACGGCTGTGTTCGCGGGGCGCTCCGAGGTGGTGCGCGGCCGCTCGCTTGTCGCGCGCAGTCTTGGATGGGTGTTCGGCTTTCCGCCGACGGCGTCGGATGTTCCGGTACAAGTCGTGATGGAGCGCGTCGGTGATCAGGAGCGTTGGACACGAACGTTCGGCACGGCATCGTTTCTGTCCACGTTTGTCCGGCCAGTCACAGCAAAGCCGGGGGACGTGATCGAGCGCTTCGGCTGCTTTGCCTTTCAGTTGAAGCTGAGCGTCGCCGGCGGCCGGCTGAATTTCCCGGTCGACCGTGCCCGCATTTTTGGCCTGATTCCATTGCCGAAATGGCTGACGCCGGTCAGTGAAACAAGCGAACACGTCGGCGACGACGGACGCGCTTGGTTTGACGTTGCCGTGTCGCTTCCGGGGTTTGGACCTCTTGTGTCCTATCGTGGTTGGCTGCAACCTGCACAGCAGTGGTCATCTGACGGTGTGACGACGGAACACGGCAGATGAGCCGGCACGCACGATGTCCAGGACCCTCGGTTGATACTGTGGGCGCTGGCGCCGTTGCATCAGTTTGCCTGAGCGAATCACGATATCGGACGGGGCAGTGGCGTCGGGTGAGCTTTGTAACAAGAGAATCAAACTCTTGCGCGCGATAGAACACGCTTCAGGCCCTGGCGGCGAAACGAGCTCGGCACACGCCGGTCCCACCTTCATTCACCTGAAGGTGCATTCCGCCTATTCGCTGCTTGAGGGCGCATTGCCGATCGGCAAGCTCGCCGACCTGTGCAAGGGGCATGGATTTCCCGCGATCGCCCTGACCGATACGGATAATCTGTTCGGCATTCTGGAGTTCTCCGAAAAGCTATCCAAAGACGGGATACAGCCGATCGCCGGTCTTTGCCTTGGCGTGCGGTTCGACAATCCAACGGCGGAACCGGGCCTTGGCGGCGCGGCGACGGCGTTGCATCCCGACGGGCGGATTGCGCTCTACGCGATGAATGAGACGGGCTACGCCAATCTCATGAAGCTTGCGAGCCAAGCTTACTTCGACGTCGACGACGCGCTTGAGCCTCACGTCGCCGTTGAGCGACTGACAGACCATCACGACGGACTGATCCTGCTCACCGGCGGACCCGACGGCCCCATCGACGGACCGCTCCTTCGTGGGCAGACGGCAATCGCAACGGAGCGCTTTCTGGCGCTCAAATCGCTGTTTGCAGACCGCATGTATGTTGAATTGCAGCGGCATGGTCGCGATACCGAGCGCCAAGTCGAGCGCGAATTGATCGCACTGGCTTACGACCATGATGTGCCGCTTGTCGCGACAAACGAGGCATACTTCGCGTCACCGTCGGACTACGAAGCGCACGATGCCCTGATTTGCATTGCCGGTGGGCGATACGTCGTCGAAGAAGACCGCCGCAGGCTTACGCCCGAGCACGATCTCAAGAGCGCCGATCAGATGGCTGCGCTCTTTCACGATCTGCCTGAAGCATTGGCCAACACGGTCGAGATTGCTCAACGGTGTGCGTTCCGGCCACTGGGCAAGGCGCCGATCCTGCCGCGGTTTGTGTCCGCCGGTGCAAACGCCAGCGCGGAGGAGCAGGTTGCAGCAGAGGCGGCAGAGCTTCGACGTCAGGCCCAGGACGGTCTGGCCGAGCGCCTGAAGGCCAACCCGCTGGCTGACGACCATTCTCGCGAAGACTACGAGCAACGGCTCGACTTCGAGCTTGGCATTATCGAGAGGATGGGGTTTCCAGGCTACTTTCTGATCGTTGCCGACTTCATCAAGTGGTCGAAGGCACAGGGCATCCCGGTCGGGCCAGGTCGTGGGTCCGGCGCCGGTTCGGTTGTTGCATGGTCGCTGACGATTACGGACCTCGACCCGCTGCGGTTCGGATTGCTCTTCGAGCGCTTTCTCAATCCCGAACGGATCTCGATGCCGGACTTCGACATCGACTTCTGTCAGGATCGCCGCGACGAAGTGATCCGCTACGTCCAACAGAAGTACGGTGACGATCGCGTCGCCCAGATCATCACGCACGGAAAGCTGCAAGCCAGGGCCGTGTTGCGGGATGTCGGCCGTGTCTTGCAAATGCCCTATGGCCAGGTCGACCGGCTGTGCAAACTGGTGCCGAACAATCCTGCAAACCCGGTCACGCTGCCCGAGGCGATCGAAGAGGAGCCGCGCCTGCAGGAGGCGCGCGACGAGGATCCGCAAGTCGCGGAACTGTTGGAAATCGGCCAAAAACTCGAAGGCCTGTATCGACACGCCTCGACCCACGCCGCCGGCATGGTGATTGGCGACCGGCCGCTCGACGAACTCGTGCCACTCTATCGCGATCCGAAGTCAAATGTCCCGATCACTCAGTTCAACTGGAAGATGGTCGAGGCTGCGGGCCTCGTGAAGTTCGACTTTCTCGGACTGAAAACGCTGACGGTATTGCAGACCGCGGTCGAATTGATCAAGGCCGGCCGCGGGATCGATGTCGATCTCGGCGCTTTGCCGCTCGATGACACCGCGAGCTATGAACTTCTGGCGCGTGCCGATACGGTCGGCGTGTTCCAGCTGGAATCGACGGGAATGCGCGAGAGTCTGAAACAGCTCCGCCCGGACCGCTTCGAAGACATTATCGCGATGGTCGCGCTCTATCGCCCCGGCCCGATGTCGAACATCCCGACGTACATCAATCGGAAACACGGAGAAGAACCGGTCGACTGTCTCCATGACATGCTTGAGGGCATCCTGATGGAGACGTACGGCGTCATCATCTACCAAGAGCAGGTAATGCAGATTGCGCAGGTGATGGCCGGCTACAGCCTTGGCAAGGCCGACGTGCTGCGGCGCGCCATGGGTAAAAAAGACAAGGCCGCGATGGCGCAGCAGCAAGCCGAGTTCGTCAAAGGTGCCGTCGCGAATGGCGTGAAAGAGAAAGACGCCGCCTATATCTTTGAGCTGGTCGACAAGTTCGCTGGATATGGATTCAACAAGTCCCACGCAGCCGCTTATGCGCTCGTCGCCTATCAAACCGCTTATCTGAAGGCGAACTTCCGGGAAGAATTCCTGGCCGCGTCCATGACGCTGGACATGGCCAATACGGACAAATTGGCCGGCTTTGTTACGGAAGCGCGCAAGAGCGGGATCGCGGTCAATCCGCCATGTGTGAACCGTTCCGAAGTCGCGTTCACGGTTGAGCGAAGCGCGACGGATCCCGCTGACCAACCCGGTGCCATTCGATACGCGCTTGCTGCGTTGAAAAACATTGGAGAGGCGGCGGTCGAGACGATCGTCGCGGCCCGCGCGGACGGCCCCTTCCAGTCGCTTGGAGATTTGGCGAGCCGGCTTGACCCGAAAGCTGTCAATCGGCGCGCCCTCGAAACGCTAGCGGCCGGTGGCGCGTTCGACAGTCTGGAAGAGAACCGGGCAGCGGTTCACGGCAATGCGGATCAGGTCCTCGCACATGCAGCGCGAACAGCTGAGAACGCGGCAAATGGCATCTCCGATTTGTTTGCCAGCGACTCCGGCGACGGTGGCGCGACTCTCGATCTTCGCGCGTGCAAGTCCTGGACGGAAATGGAGCGGCTCGACAAGGAGGCCGCCGCGATCGGCTTCTATCTCTCCGGCCACCCGCTGGAGCAGTATGCCGGCGTCATGAAGCGCATCGGTATTACGACCTACGCTGACTTTGTCGAAGCCGTGACATCAGAAGGCGCAAGCGCGGGACGGATCGCGGGCATTGTCCAGTCGGCGCGGATCCGCAAGTCCCAAAAAGGCAACCCATTCGCATTCGCCATGTTTTCCGACACCACCGGCCAGTTTGAGGCCGTCCTCTTTTCCGAGACGTTGTCGCGATCCCGCGGCATGTTGGAGACAGGGACGCCTGTCGTGGTTGCCGTGGAGGCGGAACGCGACGGCGACAGCGTCCGCCTGCGCGCGCAAGGGCTTCAGTTGCTGGATGATGTTGTCAGTCAGGTCGCCGATGCGATTGTCCTGCACGTTGACCCGGCTACGCTGACGTCGCGCCGCAGCACCGACTTGATGTCAGGCTTGGCCGAAAGCCTGAAACCCGGGAAGGGCGAAATCAAAGTCCAGATGATGTTGTTGGATCAGGCGCGACAAGTGACCGTCAAACTCAACGGTCGGTTCGATACCGGACCGCAGGCACGTGGGCAGCTTCAGGCCTTGCCCGGTGTTCTCGACATTGTCGACGGGTAGTCGGACGGCGCGGATTCATCACGCGCGCACGTCGGGCTTGGAGTGTGGTGGCTGAGCCACATAATTTCGCCACAATCCACTTGCCGCAGCAAACAAGCAATCAACCAGTCCTGGGCGTGTGTTACCGAACGCGCGTCACGCTGGCTCGACAACATCATAACACCTTGGGCCGCGCGATCCCTCGCCAGCAGGTGAGTGTGCGTATTTTGAGTTTGTTTTGGGGGGAGACGACGATGGCCGAACAGGGTCTTCGCGCGCGCGCAGAAACGCGCTCATTGCTAACGGTGAGAACCAGTTCGCGCCTGATACCGATCATTCTGCTCTTGGTCGTCATCGCCTTTCTCGTAGCCGGTAATACCGGCGAGACGTTGCGGCAACTGGCAATCACAACCGGTTTTGTAACGGAAGACTCGGTTGACACGGTAACGCTGCAAACATTTGTCGACGTGTTGAATTCGAACGACGAAGCAACGACAGAGAGAATTGCCGAAAAAATCAAAGGGCTGACCGCGGCGCAGTTTTTTACGGACATCGTGCTGCCGGCATTTTCTGTTTTCTTTTCACAGATGCTGGATGACTTCAAGAAGATCGCGCTGAATATATTTCAGACGTTTTGGCAGATTGGTTTGTACGCCCTTGTTCCAGGGATCGCCGGCCTTGTTTATCGTCGCAGTTTCTGGACCTGGTTTTCAGGGTCATTTGTTCTCTTGTTTGTTCTGAATGCCACTGGATTGTTTGGCGGCCTGACAACGGCCGATACCATGCCCATCTCGGGGCAGATCTTCTTCTTCATCGTTGCGCAAATTGCATTCCTTCTAGCCGTAAAACGGCTGCATCGTCATACCAACTGGATGCCATCAATATTGCCGCCGCTTGCTTTTAACGCGCTGCTGTTGGTCTTGATGTTGTTCGTTGGGTTCGTCCTGCTTACGGACTGGCTCCCAGGTTTTCCGGACGGAACGGTGAGCGGCGCCTGGAATGCGGTTTTCGGCGCGGGTGTTCTATCGTGGATACTCAAGATGGAGTTTGTCTTCATCGCCTTGCCGACACTTTACTTCCTGCTGCGCGCATCACCAGCGTGGCTGGGGCGGGCGCCGAAGAACATCGTCGTCTGCTTCGATGGCACGAGTAATACACCGGAGCAGTACGAACTCGGCCTGCTGGCGCAGACCAATGTCTTTAAGCTGTTCAAAATGCTGAAATCGGATAAAGGAAAAACATCTGGCGCGACCGGCTTGTTTGATGCAAGTCTGTTTAAAAAATATGAGAACAAACAGATTGCATTCTACTACACCGGCGTTGGCAACCGGTTCGATAATGACCCGATATCGCAGACGCTCGGCCTTGCAGTTGGATTTGGCGCCAGCGCCGTTATTGACCGGGCTTATCTGGATATCATGCGCGTCTATCGTCCCGAGGACCGCGTCTATATTTTCGGCTTCAGTCGCGGCGCCGCCATGGCGCGTCTGCTGGCCCGGGCGATTGATGAGCGGGGTGCGCCCAAAACCGTTTGGTCGATGCAGCTGTTCGGGCGGCATTGGACGATTTGGCAGTCCGGCCAGCGCAGAGAGGTGCCAATCAGCGTACTTGGCTGCTGGGATACGGTCGGGTCATTCGGGATCGCCAAGACGATCGCCGGGATCAATTTCCAGCAAATGAACATGTTCAAGGACTTGACCGTTCCGGAAACGGTCGAGCGCGCGTATCACCTGGTCGCGCTCGATGAACAGCGGGACTCGTTCGAACCAACATTGATGGACCCGGATCCGATCACGCCCGAGCGCATTACGGAGATCTGGTACAGCGGCGATCATGCCAATGTCGGCGGCGGCTGGGCAACGGATCGCTTGTCCGATCTGACATTGGACTTCATGCTGCAGAACGTGAGTAGTGGCTATGCGAAGGCGGTTGGTGACGACCCCGGCGATGAGGCGTGGGGGCTGTTCTTGACCGCAGTGAATCGACAAACGGTTCCCGCCGCCGAGCAGGCCGCAGAAGGGGCTGCCGAAATTCACCCTGATCCTTTAGGACAGCTCCGCAGTTGGTCGAGCATGCTGTACACCTACCGCCCGCGCAAACTGCCATCTCATGCCGTGATTTCCGAGACCGTCTTCGAGCGGATGACCAACGCGATACCGGTCTATGCGCCGGAGAGCTTGTTCAATCACAACGAGGAACTCGACAAGAAGCGCGATGCAATCGCCAAGGAAGTCGCGCGGCTCGGCGAAACCAACTCGCTGACACCGGACGAGCGCGAGCGGGTGCTGGCGTTCAAGGACACACTTCGTCTGAAGCGCTGGCCGGACTATCGCGACGCGTTGGAAAAGGAGCGCGCACCGAAAAAGCCGGCTGAGCTTCTCTCGAACGCGGAGCGCGGCGTGGTTCGTCACGGCTGAGGTTACGCCGTACCGGCGCGAGGTGCTTGATCAGCCTGGGCATGCCCTCCCTTTGGGACCGCGCCCAAGCCGTTTCGTCTGCTGTCGACCGGTGCAAAGTGCGCCTACGACTTACTGAGGCCAGCCGCAAAATCAACCAGAGCGTCGGCCAGAGCGGCCGGCTGTTCAACCGGCACCATGTGACCGGCATCGGGCAAATCGACCCGCGTGAGATTCGGGATACGACGAGACAGCTCGTCGACATCGGCCGGATCACGAAAGACGCGATCCTGCAATCCGGTGATCGAGAGGGTTGGGATGCTGATTGTTTCGTACGGGATGTCCCAGTCGGCTGAGATCCCGCTTCTCAGAAGCATCAAGGTGCCATCACCTTCAGGTAATGGTGCGTAGTCCGTACTGAAAAACGCATCTCGGTTCTCGGCCTGCCAAGCCTGGTTCATCAGCAATGGCGCGTAGAAATCGCGCATCATGGCGAGGCCACCGGTTTCCGCCATGCGCACAACGGCATGATTGACCCAGTCCAATCGTGGGCCGGATTTGCGGAGCGTGTTGATCAGGACAAGGCCGACCGCCGCGCCGACCCCGCCCTTGAGGTGGGCGCGAATGGCGTAAAGGCCACCGATCGACAGACCAACGTAAACCAGGCGTTTGGGCTGCAATTCGCCGATCAGCGATAGGGAATCGGATACGATCGTCTCTTCATCCGTTTGCGTGATCGTGAAGCTGGTTTCCGGTTGTCCGCGGAAGTTCCAGGCGAGTAACCCGTGGCCGGCGGCTTGCAACCTGTCCCCGACGGACTGCAGCCACATGCCGCGATCGCCAGACAATGCGTTGAAAAACGCAAACGTGACGCCTTCGTCGCCGGGTGGGATGTCATCGTAAGGAAATGACTCGTGATTCGAGAGCGTATGCGTGGGCAAGGGCGTCCTCCGTGTCGGACTTCGGATGTCACATTGGCGAAGGACATTAGCACCGGGAAGGCCGATCGCGCACAGCTGCTCTGCTTTTGCAGGTCAGAGCGACGCAGTGGTCCAGATTACCGCGCATTCAAACAATAGCCTTATCATGGCGTTAACCGATGCATGTCGGGATGCAAGTACGCTACCTAGCCGTCAGCTGACGTTCATCTTTCTGGCTGCATCATGTCACTATGGCGAGACGCGGGGCTGCGGAGTGACGGTTTGAACCAATCCGTGCGGCAGGCCGGCTTTTTGAAGGGAGAAATCGGATGTTCCATCGAGTGTGCGCCGCAGCGTTGATCGCGTGTGGCTTAACGGTCTCCGGCGCCAGCGCGGCTCAGATGCCGAGCCCGGCAAGCAAGGCTGGACAGCTGGCCGGCGGTTTTTCCGTTGCGCTGCCTGGTATTGGGGCGAAAGGCCCTGGCGCGACCAAAAAGTTGAAAGTCGCACAACGTCGTAATCGCCGGCGCTCGCGCCGCCGTCGCAATCGCAATCGCAACATCGCGATTGGTATTGGCGCGCTCACGGTGCTCGGTATTGCGGCCGCCGCTGCAAACGAGGCAGAGGCCAAGCGTTTCCGGCGCAATTGCCGCCGTTGGCTGCGGCGCTGTGACCGCGGCAACCTGCGGGCTTGCGACAGATACGACGAGTACTGCGCGGAGTACTAGGAGCTCTGACAATCGTCTTTGGAGCGCGGTGGCGACAGGTTCGCCGCCGCGTTTTTGTTTCTATGAGGCAGTACAGCGACGCTGTGCAAGCCGGACAGGCTCTCGACCTTCCGTCTGATCCGCAGTGTATTCTGATCCGCAATGTATGAAGTCTCTTGCCAAAACGGTGCTTTTGGGTTAAGCGCGCGTCATCTCACACGCACTCCTTACGTAGTTGCGAGCCAATTCTCGCAATTTCGACCGGTGGCCGCCTTGTCGGCTTCGCGGGGTGCGGCGGATCAACCGGAAACCAGGACGGATTATGCTGCCAACGTTCAATATGCGTCAGCTGCTCGAGGCTGGCGTTCACTTCGGCCACCAAACGCATCGGTGGAACCCGAAAATGGCGCCGTACATCTACGGCGAACGCAACAACATACACGTTGTTGATTTGACCCAGACGGTGCCGCTGCTGCACCAGGCCCTGCTCAAAGTATCGGATACTGTGGCGTCTGGGGGGCGGGTGCTCTTCGTCGGAACGAAACGCCAGGCGACCGAGGCGATTGCAGACGGGGCGCAGCGGTCGGCGCAGTACTTCATCAACTATCGCTGGCTTGGCGGGACGTTGACGAACTGGAAGACGATTTCGCTGCGGATCCGGCATTTGCGTCAGCTGAACGACATTCTTGAAGGCGAGACGCAAGGGCGCACAAAAAAAGAGATCCTCAATCTCACGCGCGAGCGGGACAAGCTCAATCAGTCCCTTGGTGGGATCAAGGACATGGGTGGAACGCCCGATCTGCTGTTCGTGATCGACACCAACAAAGAGGCGATTGCGATTGCCGAGGCGCGGAAACTGAAGATCCCGATTATCGCGGTGGTCGACAGCAACTGCGATCCCGATGGGATCGATTTCCCGATTCCAGGTAATGACGATGCCGGCCGCGCAATTACGCTGTATTGCGACTTGATCGCACGCGCTGCAATCGACGGACTGGAGCGGAGCGCCGCAGCGTCGGGCATCGACCTGGGTGCGTCTGAAGCGCCTGCGGCCGAGGAACTGCCGGCTGACGCGCCGACGTTCCAGGGGATCGAGGGCCCACGCGGCGAACCGGATGATCTGAAACTCCTGCCGGGTCTGACCGACAAAATGGAGCAACGGCTCTATGAGGTTGGCGTTTATCACTATTGGCAAATCGCGGACCTGGACCCCGAGCAAGCGGCGTTGCTTGACGCGCAGCTGAAGTTGGAAGGTCAGATCGAGGCCGGCGGTTGGATCGCCGAGGCGAAGAAGCGCGTCGAGGCAGAAGCCGCATAATCTGCCGCGCGCCGAGGCATTGTCACAAGACAGTCATGTGACCCACATAACCGGTGGGTCACAAACGCACCGCTGCAATCTGCACGCAATTAGAGAGCTGAACGATGAGCACGATTACCGCCGGGATGGTGAAAGACCTGCGCGAACGGACTGGCGCCGGCATGATGGATTGCAAGCAGGCTCTGAGCGAGACAAGCGGCGACATAGATGCTGCGATTGATTGGCTCCGCAAGAAGGGGCTGTCTCGCGCTGCCAAAAAGTCTGATCGCGTCGCGGCTGAAGGCTTGGTCGCCGTTTACAGCGAAGGCACGGCTGGAGCCGTTGCGGAAGTGAATTCCGAGACGGATTTCGTCGCACGCAACGAGACGTTTCAGGCGACGGTCGCAGACGTGGCAAAGCAGACCCTGTCTGCGAAAGGGGACTTGGACAAGCTGAAGTCCTCGACATACCCAGGAAAGTCGATTTCGGTTGACGAGTATCTGAAGGAACTGGTCGGCACGATCGGCGAAAACATGAACTTGCGGCGCTGTGCCTATCTCGAGGTTGAGAACGGTGTCGTCGCCAGCTACGTCCACAACAAAGTCGTCGATGGTGCCGGCAAGATTGGGGTTCTCGTCGCTCTGGAGAGCGAAGGCGATACGGCGAAGCTGGAGGCGCTGGGCCGCCAGATCGCCATGCATGTCGCCGCAATGTCGCCGCTCGCGTTGACATCAGATGAACTCGACCAGGACGTTATCGAGAAAGAACGCGCGATCTACAAGGAACAGGCGGCGGCATCCGGCAAACCCGCCGAGATCATCGAAAAGATGGTTGAAGGCCGGCTGCGGAAAGAGTTCTTCCAGCAGGTAGTGCTGCTTCAGCAGTCCTATGTGCTGGATCAGAAGTCGAATGTCGAACAGGCCGTGAAAGCGGCGGAAGGTGACATTGGCGCGCCGGTCAAAATCAAGGGTTTTGCACGTATGATGCTTGGCGAAGGCGTCGAAAAAGAAGAAACCGATTTCGCCGCAGAAGTAGCAGCGGCTGCGGGCGGCGCTTGAGCTGTTTTCGCAGCTGTGACATGAGACGAACCGTGGCCGGCACGCGCCCGTCTGGGCACATCTCCCCTCTGCGTCTTGCGCGGAACGGTAGAAGTGTGTCAGACGCCATGGCCAGCGAGCTGGAGCGAGCGGCGCTCCGGCCCTGATCCGGACATGTGCATGGCAAGCGAACAGCCACTCCGATACCGCCGGATGATGCTGAAACTCTCCGGCGAAGCTCTTATGGGCGCGCGTGGGTACGGTTTCGACGTCGAGGTCGCACGGCGCATCGCGCAGGACGTCAGCGAGGGGGTCGCAGCCGGCGCTCAGATCGCAATCGTCGTGGGCGGCGGCAACATCTTCCGCGGATTACAAGGTGCAGCCGCCGGCATGGACCGCGCAACCGCCGATTACATGGGCATGTTGGCCACGGTCATGAATGCCCTGGCGTTTTCCAATGTGCTTGAGAGCCTTGGAACGCCAACGCGCGTCCTTTCAGCGATTCCGATGCCGACAGTCTGTGAGTCCTATATACGGACCAAGGCACTTAATCACTTTGACAGTGGCCGTGTCGTTATATTCGCGGCCGGGACCGGCAATCCGTACTTCACGACGGATACAACAGCGGCCCTGCGGGCCATCGAAATGAACTGCGAGGTGGTGGCAAAGGCAACGCAGGTTGACGGCGTCTATTCGGCAGACCCGGCGAAGACGCCAGATGCCGTCCGCTACGACCGGCTGACCTATGCCGACGTCTTGGGGCGCGACCTGCGCGTCATGGATGGAGCTGCCATCGCGCTTGCTCGCGACAACGGTCTTCCGGTAATTGTGTTTTCCATCCAGGATCCGGGCAATCTCCTCCGTGTTTTGCGGGGTGCGGCACATGCGACGGTAATCAGCGCCGAGGCGTAACGTGCATCGTGGCGCCATCTGCGATAAGGAAGCCAGAAATGACCGACGGTGCATTCAACAAGGGCGAACTCGAGCAGCGGATGCTCGGCGTCATCGACTCCCTCAAACGCGACTTCAGTGGCCTGCGGACAGGTCGGGCGTCAGCCAACCTGCTCGATCCCATCACGGTCGATGTGTACGGCCAAAAAATGCCGATGAATCAAGTCGGTACGGTCACGGTGCCCGAGCCGCGGATGATTACGGTTCAGGTTTGGGACAAGGCGGCGGTCTCCGCTGTCGACAAGGCAATTCGCGAATCGAGCCTCGGCCTTAATCCTATGATCGACGGCAACGTGCTACGGCTGCCGATTCCGGCCCTGACGAAAGAGCGTCGTCAGGAGCTCGCGAAACTTGCGGCCAAGTACGCCGAGACGGCGCGCGTTGCCGTGCGAAATGTCCGACGCGACGGCATGGAAGGGCTTAAGAAGCTGGAAAAAGGCGGTGATATCAGTCAAGACGACCAACGCAAGCATCAGGATGATGTACAACGCCTGACTGATAATTTTGTGAAAGAAATCGATCAGTTGTTGTCGAGCAAAGAGACCGAAATCAATACCGTATAAACACGTTTCCAGCGGCCCCGCGCCTGCAGTCTCTCAAGAGGTTCGAGCATACACTCCCATGCAAGAGTTGGCTGAAACGCGCGCCCTGACACCCGATGTCGAAAGTCGGGCTGCGCCCGTGCCCCGACACGTCGCGATTATCATGGACGGAAACGGGCGCTGGGCGCAGGAACGGGGCCTCCCGCGGACCGTCGGGCATCGGTTCGGCGTAGAAGCCGTACGCCGTACAGTCCGATCTGCGATCTCTCTCAAGATTCCATTTCTAACGCTCTACAGTTTTTCGTCCGAGAACTGGTCGCGTCCGACCAGGGAAGTCGACGACTTGATGGGCTTGATGAAACGGTTCATCCGGCGGGATCTGGCGGAACTGCACGCTTCAGGTGTTTGTATTCGCGTCATCGGAATGCGCGATGGGGTCGATGCTGACTTGCTGGAGCTGGTGGATGACGCCGTTCAGCTGACCAAGGACAATACCGCACTCACTCTGGTTGTGGCCTTCAACTACGGTGGGCGCGCCGAAATCGCAGCCGCCGCACGGAGCTTGGCTCAGCAGGCGGCCGCAGGACAGATTGATCCGCAAGACATAACGATCGACGCCCTTTCGAATGCGTTGGATACGCGTGGAATTCCAGATCCGGACCTGCTCATCAGAACCAGCGGCGAAATGCGCCTGTCGAATTTTCTGCTATGGCAGCTGGCCTACGCGGAGTTGGTGTTTCTCGACGCCTATTGGCCCGACTTCGGCCATGACCTCTTGAGTAAGGCCGTCGGAACGTTTCAAGCGCGCGACCGCAGGTTCGGCGGCCTCAAACAGCAAACCCGCCGGTAAGGCTGACCCCGTGATCGATACAGCCCCGCGATCGGACGCCGAAGCCTCAAGTGGCCAAGGCCGGCTGAAGGCGCGGGTTGTTTCCGCCGCGGCCATGATAGCTGTCGCTTTGACGGCAGCAGTTCTGGGCGGGTGGGGCTTTACAGCACTTATTGTCGCAATCGGTCTCCTGATGGTCTGGGAATGGGGGCGGATGGTACGGGGCACGACATGGGATCTGGCGATGATCATCCATGGTGCGACCCACGTGGTGACCTGCGTATTGGTCACCTTTGCGTGGCCGACAGCCGGCTTGATTTGTCTATGTCTGGGCGCGCTCGCCATGGCGATTTGCGTTTCGAGGAACACGCTTTGGATCTCGACTGTCGGCGTGATCGTGATCGGCCTCGCCGGAGCAACGTTGATCTGGCTCCGAAATGCTGATGACCTGGGCTTGTTGGCGGTGCTCTTCATCCTGGGCGCCGTGTGGATAACGGACACGTTTGCAATGGTGATCGGTAAAGCCGTCGGCGGCCCGCTCCTGTTTCCGAGTGTATCCCCGCGCAAAACCTGGGCCGGCGCGATTGGTGGTCTGTTGGCCGCAGGTCTCGGCGGAGCATTTTTTGTCTCTATGCTGACAGAGGGAGGCTGGTTGCATGGATTGCTCATCGCCTGTGTTCTGAGCTGTGCAGCCCAGATCGGCGATCTATTGGAAAGTGCGGTAAAACGCAGCTATAGCGTCAAAAACACCAGCGAGCTCATTCCCGGCCATGGGGGCGTTTTGGATCGAATGGACGGACTAATCGGTGCGACTTTGGTCGCTGCGCCGCTCGCAGTTGCGTTGAGCTGGTCGCAACCCGTGCGCGGTTTACTCCTTGGAGAATAAAGCGTTGGTTGCTGGCAATGGTGCGCTGGGCTTTGGAGACGGCCCGCTCTCTTTAACGGTGCTCGGCGCCACAGGCTCCGTTGGCACAAGCACGCTGGATCTTGTTGCCTCACAGCCTGATGCGTTCGATGTCGTGGCGCTCACAGCTCAGGACAATGTTGACGCGTTGGCCAGCCAAGCGCGGCAGTTTCGCGCAAAGTTTGCCGCAATCGGCAATCCGGACCGTTATGCGGATCTGAAGGAGGCCTTGTCCGGAACGGGTATTGCCTGCGCTGCCGGCGCAAATGCGGTGGTTGAGGCGGCCGAGATGCCCGCGGCGTGTGTCATGGCCGCGATCGTCGGCACCGCAGGCCTTCCGGCGAGTCTCGCTGCTGTGCGGCGCGGTACGCGCGTCGCGCTTGCCAATAAGGAGTGCCTGGTGACCGCCGGGCGCTTGTTCATGCAGCAGGCCGCGTCGTCCGGTTGTGAGCTGTTGCCCGTCGATTCCGAGCATTCCGCCGTGTTCCAAGCGCTGGCAGGGCAATGTCGCAAGAGCGTTGAGAAGGTAACGCTGACGGCATCGGGAGGGCCATTTCGAACGTGGCCGAAGGCGCGTATCGCGGCGGCCAGGCCGGAAGAGGCCCTGAAGCACCCGAACTGGACGATGGGGCGCAAAATCTCGATTGATTCCGCCACCATGATGAACAAGGGGCTCGAGTTGATCGAAGCCCACTTTCTGTTTGAACTCGGTGTCGACGAATTGGACGTGGTCGTTCACCCGCAGTCGATCATTCACAGTATGGTGTCGTTCAAAGACGGTTCGGTGATTGCACAACTCGGCGACCCGGATATGCGCACGCCGATCGCCTGTGCACTCGCATGGCCCACGCGGATGAACGCACCGACCAAGCGGCTTGATCTTGCAACGATTGCCAATCTGACGTTCGAGGCGCCGAATACCGATTCGTTTCCCGCGCTGCGTCTTGCGATCGACACGCTGCGACAGGGAGGAACGGCACCGGCTGTCCTCAATGCGGCCAATGAAGTCGCCGTTCATGCCTTTCTGGATCGCCGAATCCCATTTCCAGCCATTGCCGGCACGGTTCACGACACATTGGAGCAGGCCAGAGCACGCGGCATGCCAGACAACGCCGGCAGTCTGGACGACGTGTTGGCCGTCGACGGAGCTGCGCGTGAATTGGCACGCGAATTGATTGGTAAGCAATCGTAACCACATGTCGGCGTACGCGGCCGAGCGCCGTCCCGCGCCAAGGCGGACTGAGGGAGGTTCACGAAATGACGGTGATCGCTGCAATTCAGGGGGCAGCCGTCGGGCTGGGCGACCTCGCTGTCGTCGTGCTGGCGTTTTTGTTCGTGCTGACGGCGATCGTCTTTGTTCATGAGCTGGGCCACTTTCTCGTTGCGCGATGGTGTGGGGTTAGCGTTTCCGTTTTCTCTATTGGGTTCGGCAAAGAGATCTTCGGCTTTAACGATCGCCACGGGACACGTTGGCGGGTGTCGTGGATTCCGCTCGGCGGCTATGTGAAGTTTCTGGACGATGACGATCCGACCAGCTCGAAGACCGCATCGGACGCGGCCGAGCTGACGCCGGAGCAACGCGCCGGCGCGTTCCATCTCAAGCCGGTTTGGAAGCGTGCCGCAGTTGTTGCCGCCGGCCCGATCGCCAACTTCATCTTCGCTATCGTCTTGTTTGCCTTGATGTTTTGGCTGATGGGCGTGCGGACGACGGCGCCACGCGTTGATCAGGTTCAGCCCGGAACACCGGCTGCCGCGGCCGGCATTCAGGCCGGAGACGTCATCCGCGAGATTAACGGTGCGCCTGTCCGCAGCTTCAACGCCGTGCAGCGCGCGATTGGCACCAGCTCAGGCGACGAGGTTTCACTCATCATCAAGCGCGGAGACGAGTTGATTCCGCTGAAGATGACTCCCGTGATGCGGAAGATGAGCGACGGACTCGGTGGTGAGATGACGCGCCCCATCATTGGGATCGTCCGCGCCTCGAAGCCCGAGAGTTTTGTGACCAAATGGCCCGGGCCTGTTGAGGCTGTCGGCCTGGGTGTCAGCGAAACGGGTTTCATCATTACGAGCACACTGGGCTTCATTCGCGATATCTTTCGCGGCAGACAGGATGCGACACAGATTGGCGGCTTGCCGCATGTTGCCGAAGCAACGCGTCGAATTGTCGATATCGGGATCGACCGTCTGCCGTATTTGATCGCGGCTTTGTCGGTGAGCATCGGCTTGATTAACCTGTTCCCGATCCCGCTTCTCGATGGCGGTCACCTTATGTTCTACGCGATTGAGGCAGTACGTCGCAGGCCGCTGGCCGAGCAGACCCAAGAATTTGCGTTCAAAGTCGGTCTGGCCGTCGTCTTGGCCTTGATGATCTACGCAAATCTCTGGAACGGACGGCACATCATCAGCGGCTGGTTGGGGCTGAGTTAACCATTATTAAGACGTCGTCTGACAAACGTCGGCATTGCGAACACATTTGCGCCCTAATTCAATAGGATGCGCCCACGTGGCCGAGTTTCCCCAGGATCTCGGCCATATGTGCGTAATTCGGTGATAATCACAGGCGCGCGAACGGCAGAATCACCCGTGCTGACGTAACTTTGCCACTTCCAACGCGCTTGCTGAATCGATAGAAAATCTACAGAGACTTCCTGAGAGCGTACGTCGGGGGATGTGCGTTCGCATGGTGGGTCGTCTCGCACCTTGAGCCGACAGGGTGCGCGTCAGGGGGACTCGGCAAAGGGGCAGACCGTCGAATGCGTGCAAGAATTTGGACGCCCAATAGAATAGCTCTGCGGTTCGCCGGCGCTGCCTGTGTTGCAGCCGCCGTACTCTGCGGAGGGCAGGCGCTTCCTGGCGTTGGCCCGACTGCAGCGGTTGCGCAGACGGTGCGGTCGATACAAGTCGACGGCAACCGGCGCGTCGAACCTGAGACCGTTCGGTCTTACCTCACATTCACGGTTGGCGATCCGTACGATCCGGCTCGCGTGAACGAATCCTTGCGGGCGTTGTTCGGCACCGGCCTGTTCGCCGATGTGCGCATCGATCGCCGAGGCAGCACCATTGTCGTGACCGTGCAGGAAAACCCTGTCGTGTCCACGGTGGCCTTCGAGGGGAACAGCGCCATCGACGACAAGACGTTGATCGGCGAAGTCCGCCTGAAGTCTCGGTCGGTTTATACCCGGGCGCGCGCTCTGGCTGATGCCCGCCGGATTGCGGATGTGTATCGGCGCCAGGGTCGCTTTGCGGCGGCGGTCGACCCGAAAATCATCCAGCTCGACCAAAACCGGGTGAATGTCGTCTTCGAGATCAATGAAGGCGAGAAGACCACGGTCCAGGCCATCAATTTCATCGGCAACCGCGCGTTCTCGGACAGCCAGCTCCGCGATATCATCACGACAACGCAGTCCGGTTGGTTCGACTTCCTCAAAGGCACAAACGTCTACGATCCCGATCGCTTGAACCTGGATAAGGAGCTGTTGCGCCAGTACTACCTGAAGAACGGGTATGCCGACGCGCAGGTCGTCAGTGCGAGCGCTGAACTCGATCGCGAAGGTTCGGGCTTTTTCATCACGTTCGTGGTCGACGAGGGCGAACTCTATAAGTTCGGCGATGTGCGCATCGAAAACACCTTGCAGGAATTTAATCCGAATACGCTGCAAGGCGAGATCCTGACGCTGAGTGGCGCGGAGTTCAATGCGTCTCAGATCAACAAGACCGTTGAGAAGATGACGTTGCGGGTGGCGGAACAAGGCTTCGCATTCGCACGCGTCCGCGCCCAGTCGTACCGCAATCCGGAAGCGCGCGTGATCGACTTGACGTACACGGTCTCTGAAGGGCCGCGCACATACATCGAGCGCATCGATATCTCGGGCAACGATCGCACCAAGGATCACGTGATCCGGCGTGAGTTCAGGCTTGCAGAAGGTGATGCCTTCAATCCTCTGCTTGTCGATCGCGCGAAAAAGCGACTGGTGGCTTTGGGCTTCTTCAAGAAGGTTGAAGTTCGCCCGCGCCCTGGGTCCAGTCGTGACCGCGTGATCATTGATGTCGCCGTCCAGGAGCAGTCCACGGGTGAGCTCGGCTTCGGTGCAGGTTACTCCACCCAGGAAGGCGTGATCGGTGACATCACGTTGAAAGAGCGGAACCTGTTCGGTAACGGCCAGTTCGTGCGCTTGAAGCTGGCCGGTTCGCTCAGCCGCTTCCAGATTGATCTCAGCTTTACAGAGCCGCGGTTCCTTGATCGCAACCTGTCTGCAGGCTTCGACATCTTCCATAAGGAAGTCGATGCGAGCGACGAGTCCGGTTACGAGAGCCGCAAGACCGGCGGTGCGATTCGCCTCGGTTTTCCGCTGGCTGAAAACTACTGGATGTCGACGTCGTATCGTCTGACCTACGATGACATCTTCGACGTCGAAGACGATGCATCGTTGGCGATCAAGCAGGCCGCAGGTTGCGATAACATTTCAGCGACCACGTGCGGCAACACTGACGGTACGTATTTCACCTCGGCAATCTCAACTTCGGTTCGCTACGACACACGGAATCACCCGCGGAACCCCAACAAAGGTATATATGTGTCCGTCGGCACGGATTTCGCCGGTGTTGGTGGCGACGCGCAGTATGTGCGCTTCTCCGGCGAAGCGCGCGCTTACTATCCGCTGTTTGAGCGTGTGACGCTCGTTGGCCGCGTGGTTGGCGGACACATTCTCGGCTGGGGTGGTGATGAGCCGCGCTTGCTCGATCTCTACTACCGCGGTGGCGAGACCATCCGCGGCTTCGAGCGCTCCGGTATTGGCCCGCGTGACCCGACGACAAACGACGCGTTGGGCGGAACGAGCTTCTACGCTGCAACGGCTGAAGTGCGCTTCCCGATCCCATTGCTTCCGACCGAACTCGGGATCTCTGGTGCGGTATTCGCAGACGCTGGCTCAGTCTTCGGCGCTACGGATGATGCAAAGTCGATTGTGCCGGATCTTGAGGACGATGCCTCCATTCGGGCATCCGTTGGTGTCTCCATCCTATGGAGTTCGCCTCTTGGTCCACTGCGCTTCGACTACGCGTTCCCGCTCGCGAAAGAAGACTACGACGAAGTGCAGGAGTTCCGGTTCGGCGCCGCCACACAATTCTAGTGGCGCCGATCATGAACAGCTGACAGCTCGGGCGCTGGATCTCTCGTAATCCTGGTGGTAAAGACCCTCGATTGACAGGCACCAGCTGCTTGATCGGGCCTCGTATTGCGTCGCGATCCTGCGCTCTTGAAGGAGCAACCGTGGAACATCCCGGTTTTTTCTCCAATATTGGCCCGATCACGCTTTCGGAAATCGGCGCCGCTGTTGGTGCCACGTTACCGCCGAACGCGGATCCCGACACGGCGATTGCTCAGGTCCGAACGCTTGCCGACGCAGGGCCTGAAGACCTGACGTTTCTGGACAATCCAAAGTATCTCGAACAGTTGCGCACGACTGGGGCCGCCGCTTGTCTGATCGCTGAGGGTAATCTGGCGGCGGTACCGGACAGCTGCGCGCCGCTTGTCACCGCAACACCGTATCACGCGTTCGCAAACGCTCTGCGGCTCTTTTACCCGACGGCACTCGAAATCCAGACGACGGAAGGGGCGGCGCACCCCATACATCCGACCGCGAAGCTCGAAGATGGCGTTGTTGTTGAGCCAGGTGCCGTTATCGGGCCGGAAGCGCAGATCGGGCGTGGGACGCGTGTGTGTGCAGGCGCCGTCGTCGGCCGGCGGTGTGCCGTCGGGCGCGAGTGCATAATCGGGCCTGGAACGACGATCATATGTTCACTGATCGGTGATCGCGTTATTCTGCACCCCGGGGTTCGCCTTGGACAAGACGGTTTCGGCTTTGCCATGGGGCCGCAAGGGCACCTCAAGGTGCCGCAGGTCGGCCGTGTTGTGGTGCAGGACGACGTCGAAATCGGCGCCAATACCGCGGCGGACAGAGGCGCCATTAAAGATACGATCATTGGTGCGGGCACCAAAATTGATAACCTCGTTCAAATCGGGCACAACGTCGTCATCGGTCGAAATTGCGTGATCGTGGCGCACGGAGCGATTGGCGGTTCCACCGTGCTTGGAGATTTCGTAGTGATGGGCGGCAACGTCAGCGTTGCTGGGCACTTGTCGGTTGGGGCCGGTGCACAGATTGGGGGCGGCTCGCAAGTCAAGGACGACGTGCCGGCCGGGGCGCGTGTCGGCGGTTATCCGGCGCGCCCCCTCAAGCAGTGGGCGCGAGAACTTGCAGTCGTCAAGCGGTTGGCGTCAACACGTGGTGCGCGTACGGGTGGAGCGTAGGCCGGCGTTCGTTCGGCCTGAGGTCATTCGGGGCGCGAAGAGGTCAGTGAAACTGCCAGTCAGGCGACGTAAGGCGAAGACGATGAATGACATGGGTGAGTCTGAGGCCAAATCTCAAGAGTTGGCAAGCGCCGATATCAGCCGCGTTATGGAGCTTCTCCCGCACCGCTTCCCTTTCCTGCTGGTGGACCGCCTCTACGATATGGACGGCGATCGGAGCTGTGTCGGCGTCAAGAACGTGACCGTGAACGAACCTTTCTTCCAAGGTCACTTCCCGCAATTCCCGGTCATGCCGGGCGTCTTGATAATCGAAGGTCTGGCGCAGACCGCGGGCGCGCTTTGCGTGCACAGTCTCGGCGAGGGATATCGGGCAGAGCTGGTCTATTTCATGGGCATCGACAAAGCGAAGTTTCGCAAACCTGTCCTGCCGGGCGACCAGCTCCGCTACTTCGTCAAGAAGATCCGTAACCGCGGCCGCGTCTGGCGTTTTGCCGGCGAGGCCAAGGTGGACGGTGTCGTTGTCGCTGAAGCGGAGATCAGTGCGATGCTTGCTGACACGCCAGAGGCGCGGGCATTCGCGACATCACATGGCTGATGCGATCATTCATCCGACGGCCATTGTCGGAGACGGCGCACAGATCGGCGTCGATTGCAAAATCGGCCCATACTGCGTCGTCGGCGACGAGGTTGAGATCGGAGCCGGTTCCGAACTGATCAGTCATGTCGCCATAGCCGGCATAACCAAAGTTGGTCCCGGCGCGCAGATCTATCCGTTCGCATCCGTCGGTCATGCACCGCAAGACCTGAAATACGATGGCGAGCGCTCGACGCTGACGATCGGCGCGAACTGCCGGATCCGCGAAGGCGTGACTTTGAACCCCGGGACGACCGGCGGCGGGATGCAAACCGTCGTCGGCGATGACTGTACGTTTCTCGCCAATTCCCATGTCGGTCACGACTGCCATGTTGGCGATAACGTGGTGTTCTCCAACAACGTCATGTTGGCCGGGCACTGCACGATTGGCGACTATGCCATTATTGGCGGCGGTGCAGCCGTTATCCAGTTTGCCCGCGTGGGCGCGCATGCGTTCGTTGGCGGTATGTCGGGCCTTGAGAATGATCTGATCCCGTATGGCATGGCGCTTGGAAACCGCGCCTACCTGTCGGGACTGAACATCATTGGTTTGCAGCGTCGCGGGTTTTCACGCGATGCCATTCACGACTTGCGGCGCGCGTATCGGCTTTTGTTCGCAGCTGAAGGGACGCTGAAAGAGCGCGTCGATGATGTCGCGGAGGAATTCTCCAGCCACGACATTGTCCAGGAAATCATTGCCTTCATGCGGGCACCCGGCAAGCGCTCACTGTGCACGCCGCGCGATGCCGGCGAAGCCTGATCTGAGTGCGTCTACAAAAACGGATGCCTGATGTGGCGCAGGAAGCGGCCAAAGTCGGAATTCTTGCGGGCGGAGGCAGCTTGCCAATCGAAGTTGCGGATGGGTTGGCCAAGCGTCAGTGCGCCTACCACGTCGTCGGCTTTGAGGGATTTGTAGACGCAGACGTCTCGCGGCATCCCCATACGCTGGTCAATCTGGGACAGCTTGGCCGTGTGTTGCGGACCTTTCGTCGGCAACAGTGCGCGGATCTGGTTATCCTCGGCACGTTGGCGCGACCCGACCTGACAAAACTCCGGCTTGATTTTGGCGCGTTTCAACATGCGTTTTCGGTCCTTCAGCTGACGCGAGGCGGAGACGATCACTTGTTACGCGGTGTCGTTCGCTTCTTTGAGGGGCAGGGGTTTCGAGTCCGCGGTGTGGGTGACCTGGTCCCGGAGTTGCTGGCGCCGTTGGGGGCGATTGCGGGCGCGTCTCCGGATCAGCAGCAGCACGCGGCCATCGCGGTGGCGCGCGCCGCGCTGGCCGATCTCTCGCATCTTGATCTCGGGCAGGCCGTCGTTGCGTCGTCCGACGGGATTGATGCATTCGAAGACGGTGGCGGTACAGCACGCATGTTGGCGCGCCTTGCGTCGGCTGGCGGTGCGGCGCCCGGCAGCGTTCTCGTTAAACTGGCGAAAATCGGCCAGGAGTTGCGCGTTGATGCACCGACGATCGGAGCGGCAACAGTCGCGCAAGCCGCGGCGGCCGGGCTGACGACGATCGCGGTCGGCGCGGGCACAACGCTTGTGGCCGAGCGTGCTGCGTTGGATGATGCCGCGCGTGCTCACGGTGTTTCCGTGGTTGGTGTCCCGTCCCTGCACCAGGACCAGGACAGTCAGACCGGCAACCCGCGCGATCCGGATCATCGTTATCTGGCTGACGATCTCGATACGGCCCGGACAATCGCGGCCGCTTGCGCCCGTCATGCGCGGCCAGGCTACCGCGACATCGGCATTGTCGTCCGCCGCGGTCACGTCATGGCTGTCATGATCGACGCGCTGGCCGAAGACCACTGGGCACGCCGACTCACGAGCTTGCCGCGCGGTTGGCAAATCCCCGTTTTGCTACCGCGGCGCGCTGGCGTCTTGCTCATCGCACTGACCGCTGCGGACCGTCGCACGACGATGTCGGCCTGGGCACAGATCATCGATGCGGCGCGCACTGCCGGCCTCGCGCAGATTGCCATTGATATCCGTTGTGATCAGCACGCCGTCGATGTCGGAAACGACGCGCCAGATGTTGATGCCATCAGGCACAAGGCACGCGCGGTTGGTTTGGCGTTTACGCACATGAATGCGAGCCCACCCTAAGCGGAGCGCCGTGCCAACGCTGCGCCAACCTGCGTCAGGCGGGGGCGATGCGAGCAGGGTACCGTCAGGTTGGGAGCCACGCGGCGCCAGTGAAATCTGAAACTGGGAAGCCAAGACGACAGAGCGGGGTGGAACGTGCAGACGCGGCAACACGATGGAATAGTGCGCATTGTCATCATTGCGGGCGAGCACTCCGGTGATGCACTCGGGGCGGGGCTGATGGCGGCGCTGAAAGCGCGGTGTCAGGACGAGATTGCATTCACGGGCGTTGGCGGTGAGCGCATGGCCGCAGAAGGATTGAGCTCGCTTTTCCCGCTCGACGACATTTCCGTGATGGGGCCGGTTGCGATTTTACCCCGCCTGCCGACGTTGATCACCCGCGTGTACGATTGCGTTGACGCCTGTATCGCCGCAGAGCCCGATGCCTTGATTATCATCGACGCGCCTGAGTTCACGCATCCGATCGCAAAGCGCGTGCGCGTACAGTTGCCCGAGATGCCGATCATCGACTACGTGTCGCCTACCGTGTGGGCTTGGCGACCGGGGCGCGCCCGTAAAATGCGCCCCTATGTCGACCATATCCTTGCACTACTCCCGTTCGAGCCGGATGCCCATGCAAACCTGGGTGGACCCGACTGTACGTATGTGGGGCACCCCCTGGTCGAGCGGCTGGACTGGCTCGAGCAGCTTGATCCCGCACCTTTGGCGCAGCGCCTGGGATTGTCGCCGGATCACACACCGCTGGTTGTTCTTCCAGGCAGCCGGGCCTCCGAGGTCGGCCGCCTGCTTGGGCCGTTCGGGGCGACGATCGATGCTCTTGTTGCGGATGGTCGCAAGCTGGATGTCTTGATACCGGCCGTCCCGCGATTGCGTGAGAGCATTTCTGCTGTCACCGCGACCTGGCCGGTTCCGGTTCACCTGATTGACGGCGATCCGGATAAGTGGCGCGCATTCAAGCTTGCGCGCGCGGCACTTGCGGCGTCCGGTACCGTAACACTCGAACTCGGCTTGGCAGGAACGCCGATGGTTGTGGGCTACCGCGTTGATCCGCTGGCGTCCTGGCTCCGATACGTTGTGCATGTCCCTTCCATTGTTCTTACAAACTTAGTTCTCGATTCGAACGCGTTTCCGGAGTTTCTCCAAGAGCACTGCGTCGCCGATCAACTGGCACCGGCCTTGTCGGAGGTGTTGGACGATGGCGAGCCACGGACGATGCAACTTAAGGAACTCGCCAGGTTGAAGTCGATCATGCGGGCCGACGGAACAGCGCCAAGCGATCGCGCCGCTGATGTGGTGCTGAAGATTATCGGTGCGCGGGCGGCCGCAATCTGAGACGCCGTAGGCGATGCATCTGTGCCTACTGGCAAACTTTCAGCTCGGCCGGTAACGGATAAATCCGCCACGTGCTGACGCGTCGCTCCCCGTTCAGCATCTGTGGCCATGGCGCCGAAAACTCAATTGGCGTGACCTTGGCAACCTCCGCCCGAAGGGTGTCTGGGGCGAAACTGTTGTGCGCCTTCCAGACTGGCGGTTTGTCGCCTTGTCCGAGATAGACGCACTTGGCCGGGTCGTCCGTAGCCTCAGCCATGACCTGTTTTGGTGCAACCCAGTTTGGCAACACTAAGTAGATCACACGTAGGTTCGGAAGGAACGTGCGGAGGTTTGCGCCCGGCACACGATCTTCCGTAACAAGTGTCGCATGAGATAGACCGAGGGCATCGAGCTTCTCGGCGAGGGCGGCGACAGGCATCGCCTGACTGCATCGTTTGCAAAAGGGCTGACCTGGAAACGCGTAGCCGGCCGCGCGACTGGCCATCAACGCCAATTGCAGAGCAATGACAATGCCGGCAAAGCGGAAGAAGTTCCGCAAATTCAAGCTGCCGAGTGGCAGACACCAGGCCAGAGCCAGCGTGAGCGGAATAGCGACCACCAACAAGTGTCGCGACGGCACCTTTGTTGCCCCCGACGCGATAAGGCCGACAACGATGACGACAAACGCGATCAAAGCCGCAGTTACAAATGCCTGTGGCACGGGGCGCAACGCGCGAACAGATGTCAGAACGTCGGCCTTCTTGACAACGGATGTCCAGCCAAGGCGGGCTTCAGGGAACGTCAGCCACAGCAATAGCACGACCGGGCCGAGGAGGATCAGCGCGCCGCCAAACAGCATCGCTTGCGCCCAGAGGCGACCGATCCAGATCGACTCGTCTGGCTTCATTGCAAAGGTGCCTGAGAGGTGGCCGGCTGTTTCGTCGCGATGAACCAGGAGGAAGAGAATCATTGGCAGCGCGGCGATCATGATCGTCGTCATAGCCGCGAGAAACTTCGGCGAGAGGATCCTCTGGCGCAGGCTGCTCTGAAGCAGAAACGCAGCCGGAAAGGCAACCAGAAGGATCCAAGCAGAGTGTTTGGATAACACCGCCAATGCACCGCTGACTGCGATGATAACAAAGCCTGAGATGCGCGCATCGCGCCCGAGCATTGCATATCCCAGACACAGGAGGCCAATCGCCGCGATTAAGGCAACGGAGTGCGTGCTTTGATCGTGGATCGTAAAGCCCACATTGAACAACATCAGTACGGAAAGTGCGCCGATTGCAGCGCGGACATGCTCTTTCGTTGCAGCGAGACCGGCGGTGTAGAATCCGATCGCAGCAATCGACATCAGGCCGTACTTCACGATCTGCACGGCCAGCGCGCCGGGGCCGAGAACCTGAACTGCGCCCCACATCAGCCAAGTATAGAGCGGAGGCTGTCGCGGACTATAGTTCGGCTTCAGATCCTGACTTGCAATGATCTCCAGCGAGTCTGCGGGGTTGAGCGCGACGTCGAATGACAAGCGCAGTGCAGCGTGACCGACAGCAAACGCAACGGAAATGAGAACAAAGCACCAAAGTGCGATGCGACCGAGGTCACGTGCTGGCACGAGCGTGGGGAATGATGGAGCTTTCGTGGATTTATCCACATGGAAGCTTAGCCCGTCTTCCATCAATCGACCTCAAGCATGCAATAATCCAAGTCCAACGCCTTACCGACTGGCTCAACGTCGCACGGATCTGCATGCGGCGCCAGTTCCCGCACGCAATGCAAGTAAACCGGCACCCACAACAATTATAGAGCCAACAATAAGTGTGGCACTAAGCGATTCATTGAAAACAATCACGCCTATTGCTGATGCGAGCATAAGTTGCACGTAGGCAAACGGTTGCAGTGCTGCCACTTCGGCAGTTTCATAGGCTTTGATCAGAAGGAAGTGGCCGGACGCGCCGATCACACACAGCGCCGCCAGGAATAGCCAGGCTGATCCGGTCAGTTCGGACCAAAAGAAGGGTCCGATCAGCGAAATGCCGGCAGCGCCCGCAATACCCGTGAAGAAGAAGCTGGTTGCGGCCGTATCGCGCTTGCCAACCCATCTGGTAAGGATGCCATAAGTCGCGAAGCCGACGGCGCACAAAAGCGGTACAAGCGCGAATGGTTCAAACACGCCGGACCCGGGGCGCACGATAATCAGAACGCCGACGAACCCAAACGCAATAGCCGCCCACTGCACAACCGCAATCCGTTCACCAAGGAAAATGGCGCCGCCAGCCGCAACCAGCAATGGGTAGACCGACATGATCGCATGGGTCTCTGCCAGGCCAAGCCGATCGAAACTATATGTGACAACGCAAATCTGAGCGGCCAACAGCAGACCGCGCGCTGTTTGTGCCAGCGGGTGGGCCGTACGCGCGACCACCCGCAATCCGCCGGGGCGATTGGCAGATAGCGTCACGACAAACGCCGCAAACGCCCAGTACCGGATCATGACGATGAATATCGGATGATGATCGGCAGCCAAATGGCGAGAGATGCCGTCCTGCGTGGCGAACAGCGCCATGGTGGCGATCATGAGACCGATGCCGCGGAGCCGACCGGGCGGGCCCTGCTCAACATCACCGCGCAGCATCGGGCAACCTCAACTTCGGGCAATCTGTCCCGATACAAACAAAGGGCCGCAGCAAACAGCGTCGGCCCAATAGAGCGACCTCTCGTGTGCGCTTAAGTTCGAGAGTCGAGTGCCACAAAGTCGCGCTTGCCTTCGCCGATGTACAATTGGCGCGGCCGCCCGATTTTCTGCTCCGGATCCTCGATCATTTCCTTCCACTGCGCGATCCAACCGACCGTGCGGGCCAAGGCGAACAGCACCGTGAACATGTCCTTCGGGAAGCCGATGGCGCGGAGCGTGATACCCGAATAGAAGTCGATGTTCGGATAGAGTTTCTTTTCGACGAAGTACTCGTCCTCAAGGGCGATCTTCTCAAGTTCCATCGCAACCTGAAGCAATGGCTCGTCGCGAATGCCGAGACTGTCGAGAACCTCGTGCGTCGTCTGCTGCATGACTTTGGCGCGAGGATCGTAGTTCTTGTACACCCGGTGGCCGAAGCCCATCAGCCGGAACGGGTCATCCTTGTCCTTGGCCCGCTTGATGTATTCGGGAATGCGATCGACCGTGCCGATCTCCTCAAGCATGTTCAACGCCGCCTCGTTCGCCCCACCGTGCGCAGGACCCCAGAGACAGGCGATCCCGGCTGCAATGCACGCAAACGGATTTGCCCCAGACGACCCAGCAAGCCGGACAGTCGACGTTGATGCATTTTGTTCGTGATCGGCGTGGAGAATGAAAATCCGATCGAGGGCACGGGAAATGACCGGATCGACACGGTATGGCTCACACGGGACGGCAAAACACATCTGCAGAAAGTTCGCCGTGTAATCGAGGTCATTCCGCGGATAAATAAACGGCTGGCCGATCGAGTATTTGTAAGCCATCGCCGCGATCGTCGGCATCTTTGCGATCATGCGATGTGACGCAATTACGCGTTGATGTGGATCGTTGATGTCGGTGGAGTCGTGATAAAACGCGGACAACGCGCCAACCGTTCCGACCATGATCGCCATCGGGTGGGCGTCGCGACGATAACCGGTGAAGAACCGCGTCATTTGCTCATGCACCATTGTATGGCGCGTGATTGTTCCTTCAAATTCCTCGTACTGCGCCTGTGTCGGCAATTCTCCGTGTAAAAGGAGATAACAACACTCGACAAAGTTTGACTGTTCGGCCAGCTGATCGATCGGGTAACCACGATAGAGGAGGACACCTTCCTCGCCGTCGATATATGTGATCCGTGACGAACAATTCGCTGTCGATGTGAAACCGGGATCGTAGGTGAAACAACCCGTTTCGCGATAGATCCGCGAAACATCGATCACATCCGGTCCGATTGTGCCGGAACGCAACGGCATATCGAGCTCTTGGTCTCGGAGCGAAAGGCGTGCCGTCGCATTGGGCAGACGATCATGTACGTTCATGTTCGTTGAGCCTCCTTAGAATTCAGGTGGGGCCAATCCGCCGCGTTCCACGGGCCGTGCGTCCGGGCGGTACGAGCAATCCCTCGCTCCCTAGTATACATTGCCGATTGCGACAAGGGCGGGGATAAGTGCAGATCGGTTGGAAAATTGAACGCCAGACGCCTAAAAATTAGGCAAAAGGAGAGTGCGCGATGGCTGATACGCCGACCCGTGAGCCACGTGGTAAGCAAATACCAGAGGATGGCCCAGCCCGGACCATGGCGCAGTCGTTCTCCGATATCATAACGATCCTGATCCGGACTGAGCCGTTTCGCGATATGCCGCTCAAGGATCTGGAGTGGCTGGTCGTTCCCGCGCTCATGCGGCACCAATTCGCGCTTGCGCATGCCACAAAGAATGAAACGAACAAGAACGAAACGCCGGAGTCGCCAAATGGAGAGTCTGGCGACAAAGACGGCCCGCCGATGCCGGTGGGGCTGGTCATGTGGGCAAGCGTTTCGCCGGACGTGGATGCGAAGTTCCGCGCCGACAAAACCAGTGCACTGATCACCATGGCGCGCGAAGACTGGGCATCGGGTGATATTCCCTGGATCATCGTCGCGGCTGGCATGCCGCAGGTTCTGAAAACGATGGTCGGTCAGGTTGCGGGCCGTGTTTTCAAAGGGAAACCGGTCAACATCCGGGTTGGAGACGGCAAGTCTTTCCGTGTCGAAACGCTACGGACTCAAGAACCGAGCACGCCACTGCCGAATTAAGGCGGTGCGGCGGGTTACGTTCGGCGCGGGCCGGGCGTTAACCCGCTTGACAACGCAGTCCGTACGGCTGCCCCAATTTTGCGGCACGCCGATTGGATAACCTGGAATGTCGGAGCAGAAACGGCTCCGCCCAGGCTTGGACTGAAGTGTTTTTAGGGCATAGCTTTATGCAGATCCATGGGCCAGGCGTTTGCACCGCCGTTGCTATGACAATTGTCTGTGTGTTGTCCCAAGCCACTATCGCCGCCGAAGATGGTACAAGCCCAAGTTATGGCGCCGCGTATCAGCGTGCAAAGATAATCCAACTGACGCTTTCACCCCAGGTCACCGATTACTGCTATTTCACGCCAACACCGGAACGCGGCCTGAAAATGCTCAGGGCACCAGCCGTGGATGATCAGCCGCGGTCACAACCAGCCTGTCCTGTCATTCCAGATCAGAACCGCAGGGAGTGGGAACAGCTCGTTCAGAACTATTTGAAGGCCATGCAGGTCGCAGTGCGCGAACCCGATCAAAATCTGTCGAACGGTTCGGAGAATGCGGAAGACCGAGCGAAAGAAATTCTAAAACTCTTATTTGACGCAGTTCGCGTTTTGACGTGCGACACAATCTTAAACACGAAGCCGCGGACCTGGGAAAAGCTGATTTCGATTGCAGACTTGCGCAGCCTAACCGAGCGAGAACTCCAAGATGCCGAAACGATAGGAAATCGGGTTCGGGAAGAAGAGGCGAAGCGATGGCTGGTTATTTTCAACGCTTTGCTGCATCCGAAGGGGCCGGGGCGCACGGGTATACATCAAACTTGTTTTCGAACGGTCGCGAGACAACCCGCAACGACGAAAGAGCCACCGGCGTCCAAAACTGTTGCCAAGGCACCAATTGCCGATGAGCCGCCTCAGCTGGTTGCCAAGCCGCAGCTTGTCGCCAAGCCAAAGCTGGCGCCACCATCTACGGATAATCGAAGCACCGAAACGGCACTGGCAGCGCCTGGTGATGTGGTTGAACCACCGCGAGCGCCGGATAGGACGCCGAAGTCCGTGCCCTCCGAACAACCCGACGGATCGACTCCGCCCGCGGTCGAAGCAGATGAAAGCCCTCTTGGAACAGCGCGTCCGATTCCCGATAATGTTTGGCGAAAGATGCAAGGAACATCTTGGCACCCGAAACTGGGTTGCCCACGGCGCGAGCAACTCAGCTATTTGACTGTCCCCTATCGCGATCGCGACGGCCAACGCAGAGTTGGGCAGTTGATTGTCGCCAAGCGCGTCGCGGACGATGTCCTGTCCGTATTTGCAGATATTTACAAAAGCGGGTTCCGCATCCAACGCATGCTACCCGTTTATAACTTCAACGGTAATGACAAGCGTTCGATGAAAATGAACAATACGAGCGCATTCAACTGCCGGCGAACAACTGGTGGATCGCGTTTGTCGGAACATTCATTTGGGACGGCAATCGATATTAATCCCATCCACAATCCATATGTGACGCGGCGCCGAACACTCCCGCCTGAGGGGCGCCCATTCAACACGCGGAAGAAGCGCGGTGCGAGTGATGACCGCCGGATTATCCAGCCGAATGGACCCGTTGTTCGCGCGTTCCGTCGGATTGGATGGAAGTGGGGCGGCAACTGGCGTTCCCTAAAAGATTACCAGCACTTTTCAAGATCTGGCCGCTGATCATTACAGCTTTGGCGTTTACCAGTCCGACAAATCCGCGCGCCCTCAGCACAGGTTCATGTTCTCATCGTGAGAATGCGTTGATTCGACGCGCGTTGAGCGCTATCGGATTCAGGAGCGTGTTTGCCTCAATTGGGCAAGCGGGCTGGTGCCCAGCTGAACGTAACAAGATGTTGCGCTCGACGAATGAGGTCGGCGAGCGTCATTGCGGATTTAAGGATTTCTGCTCATGCGATCGTGGTTATTAAGTTTTATCGCAGCTGTCGTGGCGACATTTTCAATGGTTTCAGGGGCAAAGGATGCGCACGCCGCGTGCGTTGTCGGCGTCGCAGACTGGGATGTTTTGTGGATCAGGCGCGGTCCGTCGTCGCGCACACGTAAGGTCGGCGCGATACCGCCATTTACCTGCGGCGTGGTTGTCTATTGGGACGCGTGTCGCGGCTCGTGGTGTCCTGTCTACTTCCGCGGCGTGAATGGCTGGTCGCACACGCGCTATCTGCAATAGAGCTATCTGCAAAAGAGACTGAGAACCCGCAGTCTGTTGAAGCCGGTTGATGATCCTGATTGCGCCCAGGCTTATCGCTGCAGCGTGCTGTCCAGCGAACGCGGGTCTCGAAATGGGCTCCGGGCGCAGACTAAGCCGCCACCGCCTGGTCTGCGATCCGGGCCAGTGTTTCCGCTTTGCCCAACACCGCGAGAAGATCGAATATCGGCGGTGATATCGTCGATCCTGTGAGCGCAACGCGCAACGGCTGCGCGATCTTGCCCAGTTTGAGGTCAGCGCCTTCAGCATAGGCACGAATCGCAGTCTCCACGGCCTCGACCGTCCAGTTGTCGATTGTCGCCAGGTCCTTGGCGAGTTCTGCGAGGTGCGCCGTTGCAGCTTGATCGAGGTGTTTTGCAGCCTTTGGCTCGACCGAGAGTGGGCGCTCCGCAATCAAAAATCGCGCACCGTTGAGCAAGTCGACCAACGTTTTCGAGCGCTCCTTCAGGCTTGGGACCGTGGCGGCGAACCGGTCCCAACCGATTTGCGCAAACCGGTCGGCCAAATCAGCTCCGTTTTCGATCTCGTGCGCGATGTCGCGTGCGGAGCGGAACAGCTCATCGTCCGTGCTGTCGCGCATGTAAATGCCGTTCAGG
>JBCCOV010000002.1:0-83720 GCA_039039985.1 Pseudomonadota bacterium
GCCAACACCGAGCGCGATCAAGGAATAGCCCCAGAATTCCAAAAGTATATAAGCGAGGTAGAGCCAAGTCTCCCAGGGCGTATCGAGCCGCCATTTCCCAGATGGGCCTGCCATACCCAGCTGATATAACTCGGCAAAGAAGAACTTCATCGCGTAGCCGAGCGAGATCAAAAAAATGCAATCGATGAAATGGCGGAAGCCCGGATAGGTGCGCGCCCGATCGGCTACCTTCAGATGGTCCTGGTAGGAACCAATCGGCCCGGCCATCACCATGAAGAACGGCATGATGTATCCGGCCAGTGCGAGCGGATTCATCAGCCGCGCCCCATCGAATACAGCGAACACGCAATCCCATAGTCGTAAGCCCAGATAGCTAATACCGAGAATGAGGAACAGACGGACCGCAGTCACGCCGTCCTCGCGCAACCCGGCAGCCAATGCAGCCTCGATGTCGGAAAGGAATGTGACACTGAGGACAAGCGCTATCAGGCCGTAGAACGTACCAAGCTTCACCACCTTGTTTTTGGAAGCGATAACGCCGCTGTGCTTTGCCGCGGCGAGTGCAAACCAGAGACCGAACGTCAGCAGCGCAGCGATCGCCGCCATTCGCCCTCCGAAGAGCAGCCCAAGCGCGACAAGGTTTAACCCGCCAAAAACGGTCGGAAACCAGCGTTGTGGAATCGGTGCTAGCGCGATGTAAAATCCGGCGACAATCAACACGAATATAGAGCTGCTGTACATCGTTCCGCGTTGTCCGTCAGTGCGATTTGCGTCCAATAGCAATGCAAGTAATCGTCAGCCGGTCTTTGATGCAGCGCTCAAGAGAATAGCCGGTCATCGGGAACAGAGCGCTGGCTGCAATTTCGTAGCCTGCTTCCCGCATGAGAGCGGTCATCTCTTCTGGCTTGTCGATGAGATAGAGATGGTCCGGCGCCGGGCTGTTCGCTGGCATGTTGACCAGGATGAGACCGCCCGGTTTCAGCGCCGGCCGCAGCGCTCTCAATGCTGCAAGCGGATCCTCAAGATGCTCGAGTAGCTCGCTAACCACAATGCTGTCGAAGCTCTCCGCCGCGCTGCGCGCCTGCATCATGTCCTGGCATACGAGTGTCACATCGTCGGCGATGCCGATCGTTTCCAGTGTGCGCCGTGTCGCCTCGATCGAACTCGGGCTGACATCCCATGCCTCAATGCGGCCGTGACGACCGTGGGTGGCAGTTAAGTGTAAAAGCGCGCCGTGGCCCGGTCCGATCTCCAGGTGCGCAAAACCGTCCGGCAGCATTGGCAGGAAAGTCGTGCGATAGAAGTGCAGAGCACGAGCATGATTACTCCAGAAGATGCCAGAGAGAAGCAGCCCGTTCATGTACTTCTCCATGACGGCGGGCTGTGAATAGACGTCACGTAGCGCTTCCGCGAACGTCGAGCGCTCATAACGGCCGTGCCTGCGAAAATGCAGCTCGGCCTCAAGGATCATGTTTTCGCAGAAGTAGCGATACCCCTCGCAGACCGGACCGAGGCCGCCGAAGTGATGTTCCGCAATCTGCGTCACGATCAACGCCTGTTCTTCGACCTCTGCCATGACGTCTGCTGGCTGATTACCGAGGCTCGTGGCAATCGCCGGCTCGTGCCCGGGCCAGACGGCAAGCTGGTGAGCGATCACATGCTGCAGGGCCGGGTAGGCCGAGTTGTCGAGTTCCGAAACGGAGCGGTACCGCTTGATTTCCCATGCATCGATCATTGCGCGATCAGGCCTTATGTCGTGAGGGTCAGCCGGCCGGATTCGGGCGGCAGTGCAAAAGCGTCGATCAAGCGTTTCATGCAACGGTGTCTAGCTCGACCGACGCTTCATGGCGGTGAACGACGAAGGGAAGCGAGCGCCGTTTCGTATTGCTGAGCGACAAGTCCCATTCGGTGACGCCATTGCCGTCCTCGCTCACCTTTAAGAACCCCAGCCGAGCGTACAGGTCAGCGACCATGCCGTTCTTTGCTGTCGGAACATAACGGCCGCGCAATGCCGTCGCGCCGCGCAGACGGGCTTCGTCGGCCAGCGTCTCGCACATCGCGTCCTCAACCCGACGGCCGAGGACGCGGCAACTCATCAGCCATGTGTCGACTTCGCAGACCGTGCCATTGATGCGGCCGATCACAACGGTGATCAGGCCATTATCACCGAAGCGGTCAACAAGGCGCGCTTGCAGCGTGATCACGCCTGGATCGGCGGCGAACGCCTCGATCTCCGACTGCACATAGCGCTTGGTCGTGAGATTAAACTGGTTGGTCTTGTTGACGAGCTGGGTCACGCGGGGAATTGCCAGCTGATCAAAGCCGCCAACGTGAAGTTGCATTCTCAGTCGATCGAGGAATTCGTCGAGGTTGCGCGCGGCGCCTGCAATTTCCTGGCGGTGAGAGTTGGCATGGTATTGCTCCGCCCGCTTGCGATCGTCCACTGAAAACGACACGGCCTCGAAGTACCCGGCATTAAGGACGGTGACGGGGTAAAGCGAGGGATCGACGGGCAGCTCTGGAACGGCGACACCCGGAAGTTCTTCGCGAACCTGGGCCCGCTCCGCTGGATTGTCGTCAACAAAGACGAGTGCATCGGTGCCGATGTTCAGTGTCTTCGCGATCGTCTCCAGATTCGTCGCCTTGTCGGTCCAGTTCGCGACAAACGCGGAGACATGGTCTTCCTTCAGCAGCATGTCGGGATGCTTGCGAAAGGGCAGCCGAGCGTTGTCCTCGTCGTTCTTGGAACAGATCGCAAGCAGGACGCCACGATCGCGCAAAGCGAGTGCCATTCGCTGCACCTCAAGGTGCGCCTCGCCGGCTGGATCGCCTTGCCCGAGCCGGATGCCCTCCAGCCCCTCGTCGCCGATGACACCGCCCCAGAGCGTGTTGTCCAGATCGAGGACGAGACATTTCCGCGACTTGCCGCGAAGCGCACCGACCAGTCTCCCCACCGCGTCAGCCAGAAGGGGAATCATCCGTGCCGAACAAGACAGCTTGTATAGGTTCCACTGCTTCGGATCGTGCCAGGTTTGCGTCCCGACGGCTGCCGCCAGGGCTTCGATATCGAGAATGTAGTCACTTCGCGTACGAGCAATCTCGACGAGGCGAGAGTTGAATGCGGCAATGGCGTTTCGCAGTGAACCATGGTGCATCCGGTCAAACGAGCCGAACAGTGGTTCCGGTGGGCAGGACAGCGTCGGAAAGATAACGGGTGTCGCGGTATGCTGTGCAAATCCATCACGGACCTGTTCGACGAGGGCAATCGCCGCATCCGCGTTCTCATCCTCGCTAAACGGCAAAGCCCGGTGATCCAGCCAGATAAGGACCGCGTCGAGTTCCGTCACGTTCATCGTTGAGGCCGGATTCAACGCCTCCTGCATGAGCTGGTCGTACTCGGCCTCGATGACCGCCAAATTGACGCCATGGCGTGCGGCCGACGCCGGCAGCGCCGTGGAGAACAAATTCGTCACCGACTGACCCACGACGCCAAGACGGAAGGGCGACAGCGGCGCAAGATTGGCTCCTTCGAAATTGAGGTGATCAATCGTTGCAGACAGTGCTGTCAGCTGGTTGGCGTTCAGGCGGGTCGAGGCGAGCGCGGCAATATCTGTTGCTGGATCGGCTGCGCCGTTACGCAATTGCCGGTTCCGGTCGCGGAAATCGCTGGCCGGCTCAATCAGCCAGGTCAGGTCCTGTAATGCCAAGTTCATCGCAATATCTCCGGAGTCTTCAGGCAATTGCTTCCAAAAGAATCTTCGATTCCGCCGAGCCAGTGGCGACAAGCTTGTCATCCGAAGACGACTTACTTCCTTGCTTTGCCGCGGCATGGACCCGGAACTTTATCTTCACAGTGCGGGTCGCCTCCGATACATGCATCAACTCTCCCTCGAACCAGGCATCCTCGCCGACGTAGAGAGGGTTGTTGAAATCAATCCGCCAACTTGTCGCCAGGCCCAAGTCGCCGGGAAGATGCATGCCCACAAGTTGCGAAAGGCGGGCAACCGTCAGCGCTCCGTACACAACCGGCTCGGCAAATCCGTTCGCTTTTGCAAAGCCGGCGTCCTTGTGGATCCGGCTTCGATCACCGGAGAGCGCCTCAAAGGCAGCCATATCTTCGTGTGAGATCGTGAAGGGGATTCTCACTGTCATGCCGACAGCGAGTTCGTGCCACTCGCGCACGACCGGCTCGCCGTTTGACGCTGACGTGTTGATCATTCCGAAGCACGGCTTTGGATGACGCGCACGAACTCACCAACGTTCTTTAGGCCCGCAACCTCTCCTGTTGAAAACTGGATGCGGAACTCCTCCTCGACTGCAACCACAAGGCGAATGTTCGACAGACTATCCCAGGCGGACACATCCGCTGCGGTCATCTCCTCATTCGGGGTCACGTCATCATCGTCGAAGACATCGCGAAAAATAGGGGTGAGCCGCTCGTATATCTTGGTAGTTTCCAGCGCCATTTGGGTCCCTGTCCGAGTTCGTCTGAGCTCCGATGCTTCCCCTTGTTGCTACACTCTAGTTGTATCCAAATCATTCAATAACTGTTCGATGTCATCGCTATCCACTGATAATCCTCGGCAGCACTCGCCCATGCCGTGTTGTGGCCAATTGGCAACCAAGCAGGTCTGCCGCTCCCCTGCCGAACGCAAACGCGAGACGGCAATCATCGTCGAGCCAAGCGTGGGAAGTACCAATTGTTATGAAATGCATCGACTCACGGGCAGTAGGGCGATGTGGCGCTATGGTGGGTGGCTGCAAGACAATCAGATCGGAGCGGAATCGAAGGCGGAGTTGTTAAGCGTGCAAGGCTCCGGTTCAACTCACACACAAGCCAACGCGACACAACGTTGGCCAGGCGACCAATTGACGAAGCGCTGCCCTGACGATCAGATTACGACTACGACAAAGTCACTCGCTTCATGATCCCAAGCCATGTATGGCGATCTTGTTCGTTAGCGGCAGAGGTCTGCAACACCATCAGCACAGCTGAGGACATGACCGAGACGATCTACGAGCGGTACAAACGCACGAGCTGGCTTAGTCCAAAACAACGTCGTCCCGGCAAGACGCCGATCGCTAATCATACCACGTGTGGCAGTCCAACTGCTCCGCCCAGCAGCTTGAGAGCTTCAAGCCAGCAGTTGAAACTTATTGCTTAAGGTCCCCATAGCCTTGCTTACGCACGGTTCACTGCATTCACTTGCACCGCGCGGGGGCGGTTGAAGGTGCAGGCCGCTGTCGTCACAGCCTTGCTGCAGTTCGTGTAAGCATGTGCCTCCAAATGGACCCGCGGCCTTCTGTGCAGCCCTCGGTTTGATGGATGTCGTAGAGGTATGCGTCGCGCGCCTCTTCGATCGGGCACCGGTCGGTGGATTCTCGGCGGCTATCCATGAATTGCCACCTCAAGCTCTGCCAATCGATCCGGTCCTTCGTGTCACAAGGCAGATTGCAGCTTTGTTGCCAGGGTCCTTCAGGTTCAACTGGAACGCCTTAGACCCGAATCAGTTAATAGGTGCCAGGAGTAGGTTGAGACGGTATTTGCCGCGCAGGATGTGCAGTAGGCGCAAAGAGCTAAGTGCCACTTGGATTGATAATGCTGCCGTCATTGCGACACGGGACTTTATTGCTTTGCGCCTTGGCCGCCGGCGCAGCAGGATGCGCGCGCATTGCGAATGTCGAACACCGTCAGACGGTGCTCTACGCACCCGAGCGCCAACCCGCCCGGTCTATCGACGCAAAGAGACTGCTTCGCCAAACGAGCTGGTCGGCCGGCGAGGCAGGATGCTCCATGTTTGACGACGACGACCGCAACAAGTGGCGCGGACAACGGCATCATCGCGCGCCGAGCGTCAGGCTCTCGCGCGGCGACGTCGTGAACATTCTCGTCTCTGATGGCGATGAGTTTAACGGCGATTACACGCTCGGCCCGAACGGCCGGGTCACACTGCCGTACATGGCGCCGGTTCGCGCCTCCGGCCTCACCGAACAGCAGCTCGCGCATCGCCTTCGCAATGCGCTTATCGCCAACAATCTGTTTCGACGGGGCTCCGTTCGCGTCGGTGTGCGCGTGGTCCGCTACGCGACAATCGCCGTCAGGGTTAGTGGCGCCGTATTCCAGCCGGGCGTCCATGCATTGAACGAGCCACGCGGCCAAAAAAACGAAACGGAACTTGTAACGTTGAAATCGGGCTTGCGGAAATATGGGGATTCAACGCTCCGCCGCACGCTCACAGCAGCGATCCGCGTCGCGCATGGAGCCAGGCCCGATGCCGATATCTCGCGCGTCCAACTGCTACGCCGCGGCCGCGTGACAACCTTTGATGTTCGCGGCGCAATCACCGGCGACTTTGTTCCGGACCCAACACTGGAAGACGGAGACGAGGTTCACGTCCCCTCCAAGGGCTGCTTCCAGGCGGAACTCGTACGCCCGTCGCGGATTACACCGCGCGGGATTCGCATTTACATCTCGAAGATGCATTTCGCAGCCGACTCCAGATACGATGAGAAGATCCCCTATGGTTTGCGATTGCTGAATGCCGCGATTATGGCGAGCTGCATTGGCGGCACACTGCCGACGCGCGGCGATCGCGAAATCGTTCTGGTCACCCGCAATCATGCCACGGGTGCAACCGAGGTGGTCCAGCGCAGTGTCGAACAACTGCTCCGCGCGAAGGATCGCGACGACATCAATCCGTTCTTGATGCCGGATGACGGCGTCGCCTGCTACGATAGTCCGCTGACCGAGGCGTCAGACTTCGCGACCATCGTAAACAACATCCTAAGTCCTGTTCGGACGTACCAACGCGTGCGCCGACCAAACCAGACCGACTAGGTCATGTCCGCCATAGGCGCACGCACTCCGCTGGCCCACCCCCTTGTTCAATTCAGCGGTCCGGCCAGGAAGACCAAGACGACGGGTGTGGGAGGCGCCAGCGCAATCTGAAACGATCTCACGAGCAAGGCGAGGTTTGCATTCTGCAATTGCTGAATTGCGGATTGCGAGAGCTTGTCAATCATTCAGCATGCAAACCAAGCTTAAAGCGCTGAATTTGCTTGGTTTTACTGATTGAGCCAAACGGCCTGGGACTTGCCTTATCTCCTACAACCACTGCAACATGGGAGATGAGCAATGGCAGCGAACCACCACGGCACCTCCGGAAGTGAAACGCTTCTCGGCGGATCTGGCGATGACATTTTTTCGGCAAGCGGCGGCGAGGATCGCGTCTGGGGTGGAACTGGCGGCTACGATGTTCTGAAGCTGACGGGCGATGAGAAGTCCTACGCGATCCAGGATAACGGCAACGGCAGCTATACGTTGACCGACCTGCGTGAGGGATCGCCAGACGGGACAATCGTGTTTCGCGCGATTGACGAACTCCAGTTCAGCGACGGCAACACAACTCCGGACGCTTATCTCGCGGCGCGTGGTCACTATCAGTTTGGATCAGAAGGTAATGACGTTCTGCTTGGCACGACGGGCGACGACGTCTTCGTTGCGAGTGGCGGTTTCGACAAGGTGTGGGGCGGTACAGGGGGCACAGATACGCTCGTACTTTCCGGCCAGGTCAGTGACTACGAGTTGGTCAACAACGACAATGGCAGCTATACGCTGCGCGACCTGCGCGCCGACGCGCCGGACGGCGAAATGGTTGTACGCGACATCGAGTTGTTCGAGTTCGAAGGCAAAACGCTTGAACTGGACGACGTTCTGGCGATCGCAAGCCCAACCAAGACCGGTACCGCCGGCGATGATAACGTCTTAGGCACGAAGGGCGACGACATCCTACAAGGCGGCGGCGGCAACGACCGCATTTGGGGTGGGGCTGCCGGCGAAGATGTTGCGATCTACTCAGGCAACCTTGACGACTATGCAATCTGGGATCGCGGCGACGGCAGCTATCTCGTCAAGGACCTGCGAGACGGCCAACCCGACGGTGAAGACATCGTACGCGATGTCGAGATCTTTGAATTTGCCGATCGCACCGCGACACTTGCTGAGTTCATAGAGGCCTATGTTCCGCCGCCATTTACGATCGTCAACGGCACCTCCGGCAATGACAACCTGATCGGCACGGAAGCCGACGACATTATGAATGCCGGCGCAGGGAACGATCGTGTCTGGGGTGCGCAAGGCGGCACAGATATTCTCGTGCTGACGGGTGATTTAGCCGACTACGTTATCATCGACAACGAAACAGGTGGCGCTTACACGTTCATCGACACGCGGGACGGCGCTCCGGACGGCACGAAGGTTGTTCGCGACATCGAGGTTATTCGTTTCGCTGACGGCGACGTTGCATGGGACAACCTCCTTGATAGCGCGCACTCAGAGGCCATAACCGAGTACTACGCCGGGACGGCTGCGACCGATTTCGTATCGGGCGCACACACGGATGGCCTGTACGACGCACACGCCAACGACAAGATCGTCGGGAACGCCGAAACGGACTGGCTGCGCGGCGGCCCCGGAGACGACATACTGTTCGGCGACGACCAAGCCTCCGGCGACGCAACAGCGCCGGTGCGCACGAGCTTTCCCGATACGGATCTTGCGCCGTTTGAGTTTGAGTCGGGCCTCTACCAGGTCATCAACGGTCAGCTCAACAAGCTGGACCCGGAGACCGGCGACTACGTTCAGATCGGCCGCGATCAGGAAAACTACAACGCGATCGGTCTCAACGATGCCGATGGCTACGCCTATGGCATTGGCAGCCGGAAAACGGAGTATGAGGGCTTTCTCTTGCGGATTGGTGCGGACGGCGCAGTCGAACCCCTGGTTGGCGGATTCCCGTCAGTCGCTGCGGGGACATTTGCAGACGATGGCCGGCTTTACATGCGCACGGGAAGCTATCAACTGCGTGCGATCGATCCGGAGACGCTTGAAGTCGAGAGCATTCAATTCACCGGAAGCAAACCGGGTGCGGTCCATGACCTGGTCTACATCGCCGATGATAGCGGCGGTCGGTTCCATGGTCTCTCAAAGCACGGGCAGCTCGTCACATACGATCTCGGTACCAATACGGTGAGCCAAGTCACGGTTGCCGATCTTGATGAAAAGGGCCCGTTTGGTGCCGGCTGGACATCAGCAGACGGCGGTCTCTACTTCTCCGACAACTCCACCGGCAACATCTACGGCATCTCCGGGATCGAGAATGACCAACCGCGCGCGGCATTGGTCGCAGTCGGTGGCACATCATCCATCAACGATGGCTTCTCGTACAATGGCGCACCACTACCCGAGTTCATGCGGCCCGAGGGCGGTGACCATCTTCTCGGCGGTTCCGGCGAGGACGTGCTGGACGGTGGAAAGGGCAATGACTTCCTCGACGGTGGCGTTGGCGCCGACGTGTTGCGCGGCGGCGATGATCTCGACACCGCCGACTATACCCGCGCGGACGCCAGCGTAACCGCATCGCTGGCTACTGGCGGCTCAACCGGCGAAGCGGCCGGCGACACCTATCACAGCATCGAGCGTCTCGAAGGAAGCCACTTCGGCGATGTACTCGAAGGTGATGCCGGCGCCAACATCCTGCGCGGTCGCGCGGGTGACGACACCCTCAGCGGAGGCGACGGTGATGATCTCCTGCGCGGCGACGGCGGTGCCGATGTCCTGGACGGCGGCGACGGTTTCGACACGGCAAGCTACTTCAGTGAAGAGCAAGGCGTGACCGTAAATCTCAACCTCGGCCTTGGCCAGTCGGGAGCCGCCGAGGGTGATACGCTTATCAGCGTCGAAGCAGTCGAAGGTTCTGATATCGGCAACGATCACCTGATCGGTTCACTCACCGAGGATCGTCTGTTCGGATTCGGTGGTGATGACCAAATCGAAGGACTGGGCGGCAACGATCGGATTCACGGCGGCGACGGTCAAGATGTGATCAATGGCGGCGACGGCAATGACTTCCTGATCGGCCAGAACGGCAATGACACCATTTCAGGCGGTGATGGTGCCGACAATGTCCAGGGTGGAACCGGAGCGGACAGTCTCTATGGCGCCGCAGGCGCGGACCGAATCTATGGCGGTGACGGCGACGATACGATTTTTGGTGGCGCTGGAGCCGACCATATGCGCGGTGGCGTCGGTTGGGATATCCTCACCGGAGGAGACGACGCTGATACCTTCCACTTCTCGGTTGCCTCGGGATCGGATCATATCACGGACTTCGAGGTGGGTGTCGATACGCTCGACCTGTCCGATATTCGACACGCCGGTCACAGTACAGACCTCACATACAGCGAGGGCCACAACAGCTTGATTGCGAGCTGGCAGGGGGCAGACGCTCGAGTTGAGATCGAGCTTGCCAACCTGTCGTTGAGTGACGTGAACAATATCGATTTCATATTTTAGCGTGTCTCGGTCCTCTCCCAAGCGAGGCACACGATCTGTTGAGACGGCACAGATGTTCTGCCGTCTCAGCAGCCTTCAACTTACAAAAAGACTAACAGGGGTTGGCGAATTGCAAGTATTGCGGAGGCCGTCTGTCCAGCTTTTTTTGGTAGTTAATAATGATGTCTGACAAGGTCCGATAATGAATACAGACGTTGCCAATATTACAGCGCGGGCTTGGAACTGGCTCATTGGAAAGCACCAGCCGCGTCATCACTGGCGCCGATACATCTTCGCCGGCGTCTGTTCTGTTGCGGCGATTGCCGGCTTAGCGATTTGTTACCTTGTGTTTCTTCCCAGAACTTACACAAGTGAATGGTCCATCATCTTGCCAGGCGCAGGAGTGGAAGCGCGGGTCTCCGTCGAGCGATTGGGACAAGCGCAATCAAGCGCGCGGTCCCCGTTTTCCGCACGGGAGTTAAGCCCTCGCGTGAACTACAAAGAAATCGCCGCCAGCCGTCCGGTCATTGCGGCCGCGGCCAAATCAATTGGCGAAACCGTCAGTAGCTTCGGAATGCCAAAGCTCAAACTCATTGATCAAACTTCAATCATCGAATTCAAGATTTCCGCACGTACGCCGCAACAGGCTCAGCGCAAAGCCTGGGCACTACACCAAGCGCTGAAGACCAGACTCGACCTGCTCCGGGCGGACGAGATCAAGTGGCGCAACAATGCAATTCGAGACAGCATTGGATCTGTGGAGAAAAACCTATCACGCGCGCGCGAGCGGCTGCTGGCACTTCAACAATCATCAGGGCTCGCAACAATCGAGCAATACAATCAGCTTATCGGGTCGATTGAGACGTTGCGGCGGAGCCTCGTCGAAGCAAAGACGAAGCTTGCAGAGACATCTGCGGCTGTTAAGTCCCTGTCCGACCGCATCGGGTTCGGTGCAGACACGGCCAGAGATCTTATGCTGCTTGGTGCGGACCCGGAGTTTCGCCACCTCTGGCAAGCCTATGCAACCGCCAGCGCAACCTACGCCGAAAATGCATCTCGCCTTGGCTCAGAGCATCCGCGTGTTTTGGAAGCGAATAGCAAAAAGAAATCGGTGGCAAATGAATTACAGGTATATCTAGTCAAGAGAAATGTAAAAAACCTGCCGCTGGTTTCCAGTGCGCTTGTATCTGCGAGCCACGACCGCATCGTCGCCTTGTTTAGCGAATTTCTGAACCGCCATGCGGAAATGGCCGGTTTGAGATCACGCGTTGAGGAAGTTTCTCGTCAAATCGAGAATGCTGAAGTGAGACGAAAAAAGCTCGGCGTCGTCGCAGCCCGCCTGGATGATCTCGAACGCGACCACAAAATTGCGAATGCGGTTTTCGGCTCAGCTTTGGCGCGCATCGACGCATCTCGATCTGACATTTATGCCTCGTACCCTCTGTTGCAGATCTTGCAGGAACCGTCGCTTCCGGAACAACCAAGTTCGCCGCGTCCGGTCTTTGCCATTGCCGGTGCGGTACTTGGATCGCTGCTTGCCATTACAGGCTGGACATTTGCATGGCTACATCAGTGGTTCGCCTTCATACGTTTGACGAGAAGGTCATATTCGCCGCGATAAGCCTGAGTTGGGCCTGGTACGCACTTGGCGCCCTTTACGTCATTGCTCCGGTGCTGGCCTGGCTCATGTTGTTCCGGATCATCGCCGGCGCTTTGATCGCGCCGCAAGACTCGGAGTTCTATCCCCGCGCGGTGCCGCCACTCGTGTGGCTGTGGGTGGGCGCGATGCTGGTGATGGAAGTGGCGCTGCTTGTCGGGCATGCGAACTTCGACCTCAGCATTGCGCAAACGATCAAGTCATCGATCGGGTGGGCCAAGGGCTGGGCATTGCTGGCAGTCTTTCCGTTGCTCGGTGCCTGTCTGAACATTCGCCCGGTTGTGCTCTATCGTGCGGCGGCCTGGGTTGCACTTCAAACATTGATCTTGATTCCGATCTTCCTGGTCGCCCCGTTCATTGGCTTGCCCGAGACACTTTACACATCACCGCTGAAGATGATCGGAGGACCTGGGCCCGAGTTCTTCCAGGTCCAGCTTTTCGAGCGCGATTTCTATGGCACCTTGCGGTGGCGGTTTTTCGCGCCCTGGGCCCCGGCCGCTGCCCTTATCTATGGCACGTTGCTTATACTTCTGTTGCATGATCGCTCGCGTGCGCTGAGGCTGGCCGGTATTGTTACGGTGCTTGCGGTGGCCGTGATGTGCACATCCAGGCTCGGCATCGTCGCCATTCCGATTTCGTTGATTGCCACCTGGGGGCTGTCGCGGCTGACCAATCCGCGGCTGTTGTTGCTTGGCGCGATTGGCGCCCTCGCCTTCGGTCTTGCGGGGCAGGCAATACTGGAGTTCGCACTCGATCAAAGAGAGCGGATCGACCAAATGCGTGCGGATTCGACATATGTGCGCGAAGCGCTTGCACGCATTGCTATTCACCGCTGGCTCACGGAAGCCCCGGTGTGGGGTCACGGAATCGTCGAGAACGGTCCACGCCTTGTGGAGTTCATGCCGATCGGATCGCACCACTCCTGGTACGGCTTGCTCTTCGTCAAGGGGGCCGTGGGCTTTCTTGCGCTTCTCATACCGCTTGTCGCGACAGTCATGGAACTTGTCGTGAAGGCGCAAAAGTCTCGGACGGCGCGGACTGCACTTGCATTCACGCTCCTGTTTGGTTTCTTCACGTTCACCGAGAACGTCGAAATGCTGGCCTACCTTATGTGGCCTGGATTGATGTTCATTGGGCTGGCAGCGTCGGAACGGTTCTTTTCACCATTCCGGTTCCCACTGGGTGAGCTGGTGCGGCATAGATACGTCGCGCCTGCTGAGCCATCTCTTCTGAAGAGTTAGGGCGTTTCAGGTTCAGCCAGAAACATCCCACACCTCTTTCTTTCTGTCGTCCTGGCTGGCCACCCAACGAGACGACTTCATGGGTGGGCCGGCGACGTGAACCGCCCATCGCGGAAGCGGTTCAGCAAGTCTGCTTCGCCTTGATTCAGGCAGCTGATGACCACGACGACGTCGTCATAGGTGGTCTTGTCTGGATGTCCCCACGTCGCCGAGCAGATGAGCTGTCCGTTGGTGGATACTTTCGATTTGCGACGGGAGCGCCCGCATTTCGTCGACGTTCATTTGTTCACAAGCACGCTCAAGCCGTTCGGCGTATCGGCCAAGTGTCTCGGCACCCATGGTGCGGGCGCAGCCTGCCAGAGCGTGGGCAGCTTTCTGCAGCTGGGCAGGGTCCTCTTGCGTTTGCGCGGTACGTATGCGCCGGGTGTAGGCTCGCGCGTCGCACACAAATTGATCAATGATGTCCGAGAGCAGTTCGCTCCCGACATCGCGCCGCATTTGATCGAGCTGCTCGGTGTCCAGCAATTCGGACTCGTCAAGTGTCGGACTGTCGTGTCCTGCGCTCATGTCATGCGGTTTGTGCACACGCGTGTGCATCAATAGGACATTGAGAAGCTCATGCTTTCGGACGGGCTTCGTCAGGATACCGTTCATGCCCGCTTCAAGAAACTCCTTCTGATGCTCCGGCTGTGCGTGAGCCGTCAGCGCCACGATCGGGATGTGACGAACCGGCCCTGGCAGCGCACGAATGTGCTGTGTCGCCTCGAGCCCATCCATAAATGGCATCGATATATCCATCAGAACGATGTCGTAATTGCCCTTTGAAACGTGCGCAATCGCGTCCTGCCCATCGGAGACGATCTCGACATCGTGACCGGCGCTCGCGACCATCCCCTTCACAACCATGGCGTTGGTGGGATTGTCTTCGGCAATAAGAACGCTGAGTGATCTCCTCGCAGTTGGCACGTCGCATTCGTCGGACGCTTCGGCCGGGGCGCATGCCGCACAGCGTTCTGAGATCTCAAGGTCAAATTCGACCCAGAATCGGCTGCCCTGGCCAAGGGTACTTTCGACATGGATTGACCCCCCGAACGAATCCATGATCCGTTTACAGATTGCCAGCCCAAGCCCGGTGCCGGACTGGTTGCGCGAATAGCTGTTGTCGAGCGTGGTGAACTCCGTGAACAACTGGTGAAGCCGATCCGCCGGTATGCCAATGCCGGTATCTTCAACCGCAATCCTAAGATGGCAACGGCCGTCGCTTTGCTCATCGGCGCGCACGTCTAGCGAAATGTGACCGTTACGCGTGAACTTATTGGCATTCGACACCAGGTTGAGGAGCAGCTGCTGAATGCGTTTCTTGTCGCCAGTCAACCAAGCCGGAAGGGCGTCATCGTAGATCAAGTCGATGCGATTTCCACGCTGCGTGGCATCGGAACTCACAATGTCTTTCACAGCGTTCCCGATAGACCTCAGATCGAACTCTTCCGGCTCAAGCTGCAGCTTTCCTGCCTGCATTTTCGACAGGTCCAACACGTCATTGACGAGTGCAAGCAGCAATTCACCGGACAGATTCGCGGTCTCAACCAACGACTGCTGCTCTTTGCTCAGCTGTGTTTCCTGTAGAAGCTGAAGTACGCCAATGATGCCATTCAATGGCGTGCGCATCTCATGGCTCATCACAGCCAGGAAGCGAGACTTGGCATGGCTTGCCGCATTTGCAGCATCGTTTGCCTCGCGCAACGCCTGTTCGTCGCGCTTTCGCTGACTGATGTCGCGCGCATAGGCGACAAGAAGCATCGAAGCACCACGGTTCGCGACGCCAATGGCCAGTTCAACTGGAAACTCGTGCCCATCAGCGTGCAGCGCATCAATCTCAATGCGTTTGCCGACGATCTTTGCTTCCCGCGTTTGGTGAAAGCGCGCCATACCGATGCAGTGGGCTTCCCGCATCGGCTCCGGCACGATCAGCTCAGCCAATTGTGCCCCAATGGCTTCGTCACGCGTGTACCCGAAACAGACAGACGCCTGCTCATTGAAATCGACAATCGTGCCATCCGGCTCGGCCACAATTACTGCGTCCAACGCGGAGCTCACCGTGGCAGCGAGCCGTTCCTCGCTATCGGCCAGTTCGCGCGTTCGCCGCTCCAGGCGCCGGGAGTGTCGCCCCAGGATGACCATGGCGACGATCAGCAACAAGAAAACGGCCAAACCGGCGACCGCAAGAGACTCAACCAAATGCGTCAGTCGCAATCGCTCGCGATCGCGGAATGCCGCGAAGTCTGTAACGGCTTCGACGACAAGCTCCTGAACCACGGATTCTTGTGCAGCAAGCTTGACCGCGATCTCAGACAGGGACGAGCTTAAGTGTGCCGGTCCGGCGTCTACAGTGCTTACGAGACTGGCGGTAAAAGCATCGAGTCTCGCCAAATTGCGACGAAACTTCTCATTCGCGCGCATTGGCGCAAGCAATGGCGCCGTCTTTACGGTTTGGACTCTGCTGTAAAAAATATCGAAGGCCTGAACGAATTCATCCGTCGTCGCGACGTCCTTCGTTCGAACCCGATCAAGCTGATACTGGAGACGCAGAAACTCAGACTGAATTTGCAGAGTCGCCCAGTGAACATTATCCCGCGGCGCCTCGCGAAGAGCACGCAACGCGGTTTTAACGTCAACCGCAAGACTGTATACGGATAGAATACCGACAATCAGCGCGACCAAAATGCTGACGCGAAACGCTGAGCGGATCAAATCGCGTTTCTCGCTCAGTTTGTCAGATTGTTGAAACGGTACAGTCAGCTTCTTGGCCCAGGAACCCACCGGCTCATCCTTTAGCTGGAGGCCGCGGTCGCTACTCAACCACTAGGATTTTTCTCAACTGCCAAACAGACCGCGAGTAGAAGACTTCACTTTTAAGCTCCGACCTGGAGTCGAATGGAAAAATGATCCAAAGCGGCCCCTTATCACGCACTGATATTCGTTTGCCATCAACATGGGTTGCGATAAGCGCGGAGTCTTCTACATCTGCTAACAACATCTCGGAAAAATAGGCATTCAGGGCGACAGCTCTGAGCTTTCTGGCCTTGATGCCGGTCACTTCAAGAACATCTTTCAATCGCACACCTTCAAAGCGGGTGCGCCCCTCAGTCCACGGCGTGCTGGTCCGAAACCGTGTCTTCGGCAGATCTTCGAGCTGGAACCAGTTGTAGTCGGCGCGTTTGCCAGGCGCCTCAATCGTCAAGACGGTTTTTTTTCGGGCGTCGATCTTATTTGCATGCGCTGCACAAACAAGCGGTATAATCGACAGGAGTGCAGCTAACCCGCTCCAAACTGAAATACGATTCACGAGGTACTCCTTCGGAACGCCACAATAAGCTGAACCACTTATCTTTATCGGCGATACATACTAAAATTTCCGACTGCCAAGATGGAAGATTCCTGAAGCCGCATTAGAGATTTCTAAACTTTTTGGAACTCGTGAAATACGCGAGCGCCTGCCGCTTGCGGAATAATGTTGGAATGTCAAAGCGGACCCTTTGGCGAACCAGCCTACGAACACCTTTTCCAATCACGATGTCCGCCAGCACAATCGCGCATTTCATGTAGCGCACAGCCATTCGCTGGGGCTCGTGCATCAAACGCCAGACCCACTCCAGCCCACTTCGCTGCAGAATCTTCGGTGCACGCTTCTGGTGACCGGCCAAAAAATCAAGCCCGGCGCCGATGCAAATAAAGCCAAGGTTTGCGCCGCGCTGCACAGCGTGATGCGCAAAGACCTCTTGCTTTGGTGCGCCAAGGGCTACGAAACATAGCTTGGCGCCAGATGCTTGGATTTCGTCAATGGCGGCGTCTGCAGCCTCACCGCAGGGATCAAAGCCATAGGCCGGCGCAAGTTGGCCGACGATTTTGAGGCGGCCATGCGTTTCTCGCTTCAGTCGACGAGCGGCGCGTTCGAGGACGTCCGGCGAACTGCCAAAGAGAAAGACAGGCACCGCCGCATCACAGGCCGCCTGTGCAAGCGGTACAACGATATCTGATCCCGTTGTCCTCTCAACCTTTGCCCCCTGCATTGAAGCAAGAGCAGCGATCGGCGCGCCATCGGCCGTCACGAGGCTCGCTCCGGCATATGCCCGGCGGAAGGCCGGTTCTTCACGCAGCTTTACAAGGTGGTCCAGATTGAGCGTGAACACCGTGAAGCCAAGCGCGGATTGCGCCCGCGATAGGATCTCTGAAATGGCGTGCGCGGGATTACATAGATGGACTGGCCATCCATCCACGACGGCGACGGCATCTGTGCGCTGGCTCGCTGGCATGTCGGTCTGGCTCTTGAGCCGCTGAGGAGCATTCGAACCGATCGCCGTCATGACCTCTACGCCACGACGTTGAACCAAACAGCGGTCGACCGCCTTCTGAGTTGTCTCAAGATAAGTTGCAGCGCTGCCGCTCATGACGCTCTCCCAGCTTGCGTGCCTTCAACGCTGCTGAGATTTCAGGGAACATGCCAGTCTCCCAGATCAATAAAATGATCATAAAATCAATATCTTAGACTGAAGCATGACATCAACGACATTGCAATTTGCATAGAATTTGATTGCAGTTGTTGCAATTAGCAAAGCTCTACAGAGATGTATTGCGGTGCCGTTCAGCCTTGCGATTGGAGCCGCTCTGAATTGCGATTGCCGCGGCTGTTGAGCCGGCGATAGAGCGTTGATGGTGAGACTTTCAAGGCAGCCGCCGCCTTTGGGATCGAACCACCACAGGCAGCAATCGCGCCATCGATCGCCGCATCAATCTGGTCCTCCAGCGGTTGGATTTGCCCCTCCGGTACGCGGACACGTGCTGTATTGATCTGCTGGCGCTGCCCTGCAGAGCGCGTCTCATCGCTCTGCAGCTCAAGTGGAAGATCAGCGAGCCGGATCAGGCCGCCTTCGTTGAGAACAACAACCTTTCGGATCACATTCTTCAGCTGGCGGACGTTACCCGGCCAGTTGTATTGCAAAAGTGCGTCCTGGGCGTCAGGTGCGAACCCATCAAACGTCTTGTCGTCCTCTTTTGAAAACAGGTCGAGGAAGTGCTCGGCCAGCAACAGCACATCGCCATCGCGCTCCTTGAGCGCCGGAAGCTCCAAAGGAATGACATGCAGGCGATAGAACAGGTCTTCTCGGAAGCGCCCTTCGGCCACTTCGGAGAATGGATCGCGGTTGGTCGCGCATACGATACGCACATCGCACGGTTGCGGCCGATCTTCTCCAACCCGTTGCACGCTGCCCGTTTCGAGAAAGCGCAGCATCTTCGCTTGGAAAGACAGGTCCATTTCCCCAATCTCATCGAGGAAAAGCGTGCCACCATTGGCCGTGAGCGCAGCGCCGATCCGGTCGGTCGATGCGCCCGTGAATGCCCCTTTCACGTGCCCGAACAGCTCGCTTTCCAGGAGATCGCGCGGAATTGCTGCGCAGTTCAGGGCAACAAACGGCTGACCAGCGCGCTTCGACGACGCATGCAAAGCTTCCGCGCACACCTCCTTCCCGGTCCCACTTTCGCCTGTGATAAAGACAGTCGCTCGTGACGTCGCCGCGCTTCGAATGATCCCGTAGACGGCCTGCATGCTTAACGAGTTGCCAATGAACCCATGAAACGACTCGCGACCAAACTCTTCCTTGAGCTGTGTGACAGTCTCAGATAAGCGAACGCGCTCCAGTGCATTCCCAACTGTAATACGCAACCGATCCGCAGTGAACGGCTTTACGATGAAGTCGAAAGCGCCCAGTCTCATTGCTTCTACGGCGACATTGATCGAGCCATTGGATGTAATCACAACGACCTGCGTCGGTACCTGGCTTTCTCCTAGCTTGCGGAGGATGTCGAGGCCCGTCATGTCCGGCAGATTGATATCTAGTACCAGAACGTCCGGCGGTTCCGCAGAGATCAGAGCCAGCGCACTCGTGCCATCCGAAACAATATCGACAGCATAGTTTTCAGTCCTCAGATAAGCTTTATACGTCTGCGCTAGAGATGGAACATCTTCAACAATGAGAACACGTGGGTGACGACTTGGCATAGTATCCAATCTCAACGAGAACACAGACAGGATAGTTTATCGGCCTGACAGAAAATAGTCTGTTAAGGCAAAGTGCGAAATTGAATTCATGTATGCAAAGCACTATCGCCTATTGGTTTTCAAATATTATTATCTAACAGTTTCTGAATCGAAATACCGAAACGACACGTGTTACGCGCAGTTAGCAGACGGCTGCTGGATTGCAAAGTGCAATACATGATGCATTCTGCCATTGCACATTGCAAAAATCTTGCAGCGACATACAAGGCACCCGATCCTCAACCATCTGATTTTCATACATAAAGATCAAATTCATACATTGGCATCCGGCTTGAAGATGGACGACCAACAAATCGCTGGGAGTCTAAGATCATGCACGCCATCGCCGAACGTCTTATCGATCGTGAATTCGGATTGCCGACTTGGCGCGACTGGGGTCTCGCTGCGAAGTCCCTTCTCGACCGCACGGGCGGAGTAATACTGTTGGCGCTTCTGTCACCGGTATTCGCTTTGATCGCATTGGCAATCAGACTGAACAGTGTCGGTCCTGTCTTCTTTCGACAACGCCGTCATGGCCTCGGAGGCCGCGAGATCATTGTTTGGAAATTCCGCACAATGCGCGTGACGGAAAACGGGCCAAGCGTTCGCCAGGCCACAAAACATGATCCGCGGATTACGGGAATAGGACGCATTTTGCGGAGAACCAGCCTCGACGAACTTCCACAATTGATCAACGTCGTTTTAGGTAGCATGTCTCTGGTCGGGCCACGTCCCCACGCGGTTGCCCACAACGAATATTATTCGTCTCGTATTGTGTCCTACAACAAACGGAACCTGGTGAAACCTGGGATCACCGGATGGGCGCAGGTCAACGGTTACCGCGGCGAAACGCGCGAACTTTCTCAAATGCAGAAACGAGTTGAATACGACCTTTGGTATATTAAGAACTGGTCACCTTGGCTCGACATAAAAATCATTCTGCTCACGCCGGTTTTCGGACTAGTCCACAAGAATGCATACTGAGAATAGGGAGCGGACACAATGAACGTCGTCGTCAATCCATCGCTCCTTCGGCCGTCACATCAACAATCAACTGGTCGTGATGTGACGGCCGTTCCGTCAACTGCGCTGCTCAATGCCTATTCAACGCGCAACCTCGGCGACGCTGCCATTATGGCGTCAATTGCTGCGATGTTGCCGGAGCGGTGCGCGCAGGTTGCGTTGCACAGCGAAAGCCAGATTGATGTCCCGGGCATTGCTTTGACCGATGTCGTGCACAGTGCGCGCCGGTTCGTTTCGGTCGGCGGCGACATCTTCAACAACTCCCGGCCCAGGCTGATTACACGAAGCTACCTGCGAAACATCCAACAACTGCGCGCGCACGCAAGTCGCACGATCGTATTTGGCCAAACGATTCCGTCATCTTGCGGATGGCTGGGCTTGCCAATGCTGACAGCTGCTCTACGCCGCGTGCGTGCCGTTGTTGTCCGCGACTCGGAAAGCCATGACTTGCTGAAGCGTTCCGGCGTGGATGCGGACCTCTCGTTTGACGCCGCCTTCAGCCTCGCGCCGACGCAAAGTGGTATCGCGGCGGCTGTTGCGCACTTTGCAGGCCGGGGTCTGGATCCGGCCCGAACGGTCTTGCTGTCGATCCGTTCGTTCGATTCAATCTATCGACAAGATCCCGATTTGTTTCTTGCCAGAATGGCGCGACTGGCCGATCTCCTGATCGCGCGCGGACATCAGGTCGCCGTCCTCATACAGTCCGATGTCAACACCAACGACAGCGACGCGGTTATCGCACAAGCCTTGCATTGCCGCGTTCCGGCCGTTCGAATTCTGGACCTTTTCGAGCCGGTTGGGACACATGACCGCGTCGCAACACTTATTGGTGCATTGGCAATTGCCAACATTGTCGTTGCGGTGCGCTATCACGGTGCCGTGCTGAGACTCGTCGGCGGCCGCCAACCCTACAATCTCTATTACTCGCGCAAAGGTCGCGAACTCCAGAAGCGCCTGGGGCTCACGGGGTGTGCACTGGACGACTTCTGCCCGGAAGATGCCATTCCCGAAATCGAGGCGACGGCTGACCGCGGTTTTGATCCGTCACCCGTCAGCGAAAACGTCCGCGGTGCATTCGATCGCGCATACGCAAGGATCGCGTAATGGGCGGTCTCGAGCGCACATTGGCGTACGCGCTGAAACTGGTTTCAGGAGGAATCATCCGTCACGCGGGGCTGATCGCCGGCGCCGAAGCCGTGAATCGTATCACGCGTATTGTGACGGCCGTTGCCTTGGCTCGCGCAATGGACATTCCGGAGTTCGGCATTGCGATGGCGGCGCTGACCGTCCACGAGCTCGTGCGCATGTTCATTCAGAACGGTCTTGGGACGCGCATCGTTGCCGCAGACGACCAGTCCGTTGCGTCCGTCGCATATGCGGTTTTCAGATTGAACTGGCAATTGGGGCTTGCGCTTTGCGCGATCCAGCTCATCTTGGCCTGGCCAATCGCAATGTACTTCGCTTCTGCGGAACTGGGCTTCGCAGTCGCGGTGCTCGCCCTGGTTCACGTCATCTATCCATTTGCGATGGTTCAGGTTTACCTGGCGCAACGTGCTGACCGCTGGGGTGTTGTAAGTCTCGCAATCGCGGTTCAGGCTGCGGTCGACAACCTGGCAACAGCAATATTGGCGATTGCGGGTTTCGGGATCTGGGCCGTTGTCCTTCCCAAACTGGTCGTTGCCGTGATCTGGGTTGTCTACCACCGGCGCGCAACACTATGGAAGATGACGCGACCGGCTGCAAAAGCCGACAATCGGCAGCTCCTGTATTACGCGTCAAAAGTCCTCGTCGTGGAAATGCTGGCGACGTTGCGCGCCCACGGCGACAAGGCCGTCGTCGGGCTCATGCTCGGCCCCATGGCGCTTGGTCTGTACGCGTTCGCGGCTAACATCGGACGCGGAATCACACTTAGCCTGTCGCAAAGCCTGAGCGCTGTCATCCTCCCATATCTGCGCCGTGGGCGTGAAGCCGGCCAGCTACGACGAACGCATGCGGAGACGCTGACGATCATGTCGTTGAGTGTCGCGCCGTTCGCCATTGGAATTGCCGTATCCGCCGATTGGCTGATTCCACTTGTCTTCGGCGAGAAATGGAATGGCGCGTCGGAGCTGGTCGCTGTCTTGTCCCTGGCGTCACTGGCACACCCGATCATTTCGGCGACGTCGCAAATGCTGCGTGCAGATGACCGCGTCGGAGAAGATTTGGCCATCAGCGCAATACTCACAGTCGCCATGTTCGGGACTTTGGTTTTCACGTTGCCATTCGGCCTTTACCCGGCGGTCCTGTGTGCAGCCGGGATACAGCTCGCAGTCGCAATAGGTGTTCTCGCCTGCAGCTTTCGGCCAAGCCCTGGCTGGGCCGCCTCGGTTCAAAGTGAGGCCAGGAAATGAACCAGACCTCAACCGAAGCAATACCGTCCGTTTCGGTTGTCGTGCCGTGCTACAACGCCGCCGCGACAATCGAGGACTGCATGCGAAGTGTCCAGGCACAGACGCGCAATGACTGGGAACTCATCGTCGTTGACGATGGGTCCCACGACAACTCGCGTACTGTCGTATTGGATTTGGCGCAGCGTGACCCGCGCATTCGTCTTCATGCACAAGCGAACGCCGGGCCGGCAGCCGCGCGCAATTGCGGCGTTGGCCTGGCGCGTGGCGGCATAGTCGCATTTCTGGATTCCGACGACCGATGGGACGCCGATCATCTTGCGCTGGCAACTGCAATGCTTGCCGCAGATCCGGCACTTGGCGTCGCCTTCGCACGGTGCCGGATTTTGAGCGACAACGGATTGCCGACCGGCCAACGCACGCGCGCATGGACTAATGGTGTTGCGATTGCCGACATACTTGCCGGCAATCCCACCGCAACATGCTCAAGCCTCGTCGTTCGCAAAGCCGTATTCGAAACAGTTGGCGGCATGCGCGATGATATGGTGCATGCGGAAGACCAAGAGTGGCTGTTTCGCGTTGTCCGGAACGGTTGGCGCCTGCAGAGCCATAACAAGGCAACGGTGGGTTATCGGACGTCGACGGGCGGGCTCTCAGCGAATGTCGAACGGATGTTTTCCGGCTGGCGCACATTCGTGCAGCACGCCCGGACACTTGAACCGGAGATGGTCGCACGCGAACTTCCGCGCGCGCGAGCTGCCATGCACCTCTACTTCGCCAGACGAATGATACGGGACGGTCGTTTCGGCGTGCGGCCAATCGCGCATGTCGCGCAAGCTGTATGCGCCGCGCCGCGCGTCCTTCTGACCAGCCCCGCTGCTGTCTTCACGATCGCCTGTGCGGCCGTGACCGGCACGGTCGCGCCGACCGTCACACACAGCATCGTCATGTCGATAGGAAAGATGCGTCATGCCTAAAGTCGTAAGTGCGGCTCCAAAGTTCACGGTTGTTGTTCCGCTGTACAATACGGAGCGGTACATTGCCGAAGCGCTCGACTCGCTCCTCACGCAAACGTTCGATGACTTCGAAGTCATTGTGGTCAACGATGCGTCACAAGATGCCGGCCCTGCCATCGTCGAACAGTATGCAGCGCGCGACTCTCGCATTCAGCTGGTCACCCAGGAAAACCGCGGCTTGTCAGGCGCGCGCAACACAGGCATCCGCCTCGCGCGCGGCCGGTACATCGCCTTGCTGGACGCAGACGATGCGTTTCTGCCTGACAAGCTGGAGCTGCATCGTGCGCACCTCGATGCAAATCCCGACATTGGAGTCAGCTACGCGCCATCGTTGTTCATAGACGAAGACAGCAAGGCCATGGGGATCGCGCAAAAGCCAAAACTCAAAAACATAACTGCCGATCATATATTCTGCCGCAATCCGGTTGGTAACGGATCGGCTCCAGTGCTTCGTCGCGCAATGCTGGACGACATCGCCTTCGCGATCAACGCGCCAGAAGGTGCACGCGTATGCTGGTTTGACGAGAGTTTCCGCCAAACCGAAGATCTTGAGGCATGGTGCCGGATCGCGACCACAACGCAGTGGCGCTTTGAAGGGATCAAGACGCCGTTGACGCTTTATCGCGTCAGCACAAGCGGCCTCTCAGCCAACGTCGAAAAGCAGTTTGATGCTTGGCTGCACTTCCGTGACAAGCTGCAGTCCATCGCACCGGAACTGGTGGCGCGGTTCGGCCGTCGCGCGGAAGGTTACATGCGCCGCTACTTGGCGCGGCGCGCGGCCGTTTCGGGCGACGGCGCGAAGGCGCTTTGGCTGCTCGCGCAGGCTGTGCACTGCCATCCTGGCATCATTGTCCAAGAACCGAAACGGACTCTCGTCACGGGCGGCTTTGCGGCGCTGGCATGGGCGTTGCCGCCAGCGCGTTTCGAAGCGCTCAAAGGCCGTGTGTTCAGAGCGCGACCCGCAGAAGCCTAGGCTCGTGAGCGAGAGTCTTTAATGGCGCTGTTCGCAGGCTCGCGGCTCGAGCGAGTCCTTGCGTGCGCTACCGCTCGCGTCAAGCGCTCGCTACTTGAGCGCGGGCCAGCCGTCGGGCACCCCAGGCCGCGAATGCGGCCCGGCGCGTTGCGCCGCCCACGCGGAGGCCCGAGCACAGCGAGGAACAGCCGTGAGCGATAAACAACAAGCGTGAGCGAAAGCAAGCTGCAGCGACACGCATTAGAGCTGCTGCAAATCGTATCGATGCAGAATCTGGAACAGTTCAACCGCTGCATTCTCGCGATGTCGGCGGTAGAGCTTGCGAACACGTTCGACATTGCGTTGTTTCAGGAGTTTGACCATTCGAGCATGATCCGAAGTCGACTTGTGAGGGACCTTGCGGAACTTCAATGTGAACATGCGCACACGATGCGCCTGGTCAAGCAACCGCGCGATGATCTTCGCGAGGCGCCGGTTGCGAACGTAATCGAGATGCAACCGGTGAAACCGGTCATCAGCAATAGCCCAGCCGGCTAACTCTCCACGATCGATAGCAGCCTCCATGGCTGTCACCGTCGCCGCCAATTCCGCGAGTTGGGATGGCGACAGACCCTGTGCAGCCAAAGCGGCTGCGCACTCCGGCTCCAACATCTTCAAGAGATCATAAATGTCGCGCATCTCCTCTATGGAGATCGGTAAAACGCGCATTCCCCGCCGCGCCTTGAGTTCAATCAGGCCATCATCTACCAGCTTGACGAGCGCCTCGTGCACGGGCGTTCGACTGATGCCGAGGCGCTCCGCCAGCTCCGTCTCCATGCATTGAAACCCCGGTGGCAGTGCGTTTCGCATGATGTCCTGCTTGATGCGCAGATAGGCCTCCCGCGTCCGACTGGCTTTCGGCAAAGAGCCGATCGGCTCGCGACGTTCCGTTAAAACTACCACCGGAACTCTCCCTCGTTCGCCAGTCCAGTTGGCTAGCGTTCATTGTTCGGCGCACAGATCCGCGGTGGGCAACATGCAGAAACTCGCATCGAACAGCGCGTTGACTTCGGAGCTTTAATGCATACATTGTGCGACAAGCAAACCGATACAAAATAGAGCGGGCGCTCGGTCACAAAGCAAGTGCAGTCGCCAAAATCGAATTGGTGAATTCTGCCGAATGATCTTAAAAAGAGCTCGCCGGGAGGGAAAGGGATGGCCTCAGTGGACATCCGCAACGTTCGCAAGTCGTTCGGCGCGGTTGAAGTGTTGCACGGTGTCAGTGTCCCCATTGACGACGGCGAATTCGTCGTCCTTGTCGGCCCATCGGGATGCGGCAAGTCCACGTTGTTGCGCATGCTCGCAGGCCTGGAAAACATCACGTCAGGGGAAATCGCGATCGGCGGCCGGGTGGTCAACAACGTCCACCCGAAAGAGCGCGACATCGCGATGGTGTTTCAGAACTACGCGCTCTATCCGCATATGACAGTTGCCCAGAACATGGGCTTCTCGCTGAAGCTTCGGAACACCGATAAATCGATTATCGCGGAGCGCGTTGCGCGCGCGGCTGAGATACTTGGCCTGTCCAACCTTCTCGATCGCTTTCCGCGCCAGCTCTCCGGTGGTCAGCGTCAACGCGTCGCCATGGGTCGTGCGATCGTCCGCGATCCACAGGTCTTCCTGTTCGACGAGCCGCTGTCGAATCTCGATGCCAAACTGCGTGTCGCGATGCGGACCGAAATCAAGGAGTTGCACCAGCGCCTACAAACCACGACGGTTTATGTGACGCATGACCAGATCGAAGCGATGACGATGGCCGACAAAATCGTTGTCATGCATGATGGTATCGTCGAGCAAATTGGCGCGCCGCTTGAGCTCTATGACGATCCGCAAAACCTCTTTGTCGCTGGCTTCATCGGATCTCCGGCCATGAATTTCCTGACCGGCAAGATAAACGCAAACGGCCAGGCGAGCGTCGAGCTTGCCGATGGAACCGCGATGCCGCTGGCGGGCGCTCCGACGGCAAGCGACGGCCGCCCGGTCACCTACGGCATCCGGCCCGAACATCTCGAACTTGCTGACGAGGGCGTCTCGGCCGAAGTCATCGTCGTCGAACCAACCGGTGCCGAGACGCTTCTCTTCGTGCGGATCAATGGTCAGGAAGTCGTCGCCATCGAGCGCGATCGACATGAACTGAAACCGGGCCAGACCATCAAGCTGCGACCACGTCTCGATTACGCAAAACTCTTCGACCCGGAGACCGGCCAACGACTCTAAGGGCTGACAACTCCCAATAACACGCCGAACGGCGAACCTTATAACCGGCGCAAACCAAGCCGGATCACTACGGAGGAAATCTGATGACAAGTCGTTTCGACCGACGTTCGGTCTTAAAAGGTGCGGCCGCCACTGCAGCGATCACCGCCGCGAGTTCGCAAAGCGACCTCTTCGGGTTCGCCAAGGACTGGGCGGCTGAAAACCCCTTCAAGCCGGAAGCGGGTGCATCGCTGTCCCTGACCCGCTGGCGGCGTTTCGTCCAGACAGAGGACGATGCGTTCCGCGAGATCGTCGCCGCCTTCACCAAGGCAACCGGCGTTGAGGTCAAGATTTCCGAAGAGGGCCTCGACGACATCCAGCCCAAGGCATCTGTTGCTGCCAACACGGGCCAGGGCGCCGATATGTTCTGGGGCATCTTCTCGTTCCCGCACCTGTTCCCCGAAAAGTCACTCGATCTCACCGATGCAATGGACTACCTCGGCAAGAAGTATGGTGGATGGACAGACGCTGCTGTCGTCTACGGTCGTGGCGCCGGCAAGAAGTGGGTTTGCATGCCCGTTGGCATCGTCGGCAACTATATCAACTTCCGGCGCTCCTCGATCGAGAAAGCCGGCTTCAAGGATGTGCCAGAAACGACCGACGGCTTCCTGGAGATGATGGCTGCGCTGAAAAAGCAGGGCACGCCCGGCGGCTTCGCACTCGGCAACGCCTCAGGCGACGGAAACTCTTGGACGCACTGGCTGCTATGGTCGCACGGCGGCAGACTGGTTGACGAGAACGACAAGGTCGCCATCCAGTCCGCAGAGACGAAAGCAGCGCTCGAATACTGCAAGAAGCTCTACGAAGCTTCCGCGCCCGGCACGATTTCGTGGAACGACAGCTTCAATAACAAAGCGTTCCTGTCAGGCCAGGTCCACGTCACCAACAACGGTATCTCCATCTATGCCGCGGCCCAGCGCAACGCCGCTGGCGGCGATGCCCTCGCCAAGGAAATCGCTGACGATATGGACCACGCCTTTTATCCGATCGGTCCGGTCGGCAAGCCGACGGAGTTGCAAGCCGTGTTCCCGATCATGGCGATGAACTACACCAAGTATCCAAATGCGGTGAAAGCGTTCCTCACCTACTGGATGGAAGCGGACCAGTACAACAAGTGGATCAAGGCTTCGGTCGGCTACGTCACCCATACGCTGAACGCCTATGACGACAACCCGGTCTGGACCGAGGATCCAAAGCGCAAGGTGTTCCGCGATGCTGGCAAGCGCACGCTGCCGTTCGGCTGGCCAGGAACGATTGGCGAAAAGGCCGCATCGGCCATGGCCGACTTCATCGTCGTCAACATGTTTGCCAACTTCGCATCCGGACGCATGGATGCTGATGCGGCGATGAAGCAGGCCGCGCGTCAGGCATCGCGCATCTATCGCTAGGCGGCACCGACGCCCGCCCGGCAGGACGCCGGGCGGGTCGTGATTGGCAGAGGCAACCGGCAGTTTGCCTCCGCCAAACCACACCTCGGAGCAACCAAGTCAGACATAGCCACTCAGGAATTGCCATGGCCGAGTTAACTGCTCGTGACACGTCCGAGCCCAAAGGGGTCTCACGCGACGACCGCGCGCTGTGGGAGCGGCTGAAGTACGACCGGAACTATCTCGGGTTCTGGTTCATGTTTCCGGCCATGGCCTTCCTGGTTCTGTTTCTCGCCTACCCGCTCGTGCTTGGCATCTGGATGAGCTTCACCGATGTCCGCATCGGGCGAGCCGGCCAGTATGTCGGGGTTGAGAACTACCAGTGGATGCTGGACGATCCCGTCTTCTGGCTCTCGGTTTTCAACACCATGCTCTACACGGTGGTGGCCAGCGTTGCGAAGTTCGCGATCGGCCTCTACCTGGCGCTGCTTCTCAACAAGCACATGCCGTTTAAGGCGATGATCCGCGCAGTCGTACTCATCCCGTTCATCGTGCCGACGGTCCTGTCCGCCATTGCGTTCTGGTGGATATACGATCCGCAGTTCTCCATCATATCGTGGTCGCTGCGCCAGGTCGGCCTGATCGAGACCAACATCAACTTTCTAGGTGAACCATGGAACGCGCGCTGGTCGGTGATCTTCGCCAACATCTGGCGGGGCGTACCCTTCATCGCGATCACATTGCTTGCCGGCCTGCAGACAGTTTCGCCGTCCCTCTATGAAGCGGCCACGCTCGACGGCGCCACATCCTGGCAGCGCTTCCGCTACATTACCTATCCGTTGCTGACGCCGATTATTGCTGTCGTCATGACATTTTCAGTCTTATTCACCTTCACCGACTTCCAGCTCATCTGGGTCTTGACACGCGGCGGCCCCGTCGACGCAACGCACCTCATGGCGACGCTCAGTTACCAGTGGGGCATCCTCGGCGGAAAGCTTGGCGAGGGCGCAGCAGTTGCCGTTGCGATGATCCCGTTCCTCCTCGCGTGCATCATGATCAGCTGGTTTGGCCTGCAGCGCCGCAAGTGGCAGCATGGGGAAGACAAATGAGCGAGTCCATTCAAGCCCGTAGGCCAGACCCTGGCGCATCTCAGGACACCACCGCACGCGGTGACGATATCGAGGGCATGGACTACCTTGAGACGTGGTCGCAAAGGCTCGTCACGACCTATCTACCGCTCGCGATCATCATGTTCGTGTTGCTGTTCCCGTTTTATTGGATGGGCCTGACGTCGATCAAACCCGACAGAGAATTGCTCGATCTCGACAACAACAGCCCGTTCTGGACCGTTGCACCGACGCTCAAACACTACTACGCGCTGTTGTTTGAGACCCAGTATCCAACTTGGTTATGGAACACGATGTTCGTTGCGATCGCTTCGACCATCCTATCGCTGATCGCAAGTGTGCTCGCCGCCTACGCAATCGTGAGGCTGCGCTACAAAGGCTCGCAGACGATCGGGGGCATGATCTTCCTCGCCTATCTTGTGCCGCCTTCGATCCTGTTCATTCCACTTTCGACAGTTGTGTACCAATACGGCCTGTTCGACACGCCCTTCGCGCTCATTCTGACTTACCCAACCATCCTGATCCCGTTCTCGACCTGGCTCCTGATGGGCTACTTCCGCTCTATCCCGTTCGAGCTTGAAGAGTGCGCGCTGATCGATGGCGCAAGCCGCTGGCAGATCCTGACACAGATCATCCTGCCGCTCGCCGTGCCGGGGCTGATCTCGGCGTTCATCTTCTGCTTCACACTGTGTTGGAACGAGTACATTTACGCGCTGACCTTCATCTCGTCGACAGAGAACAAGACTGTGCCAGTGGCAATCGTCACCTCGTTTACCGACGGCGATGCCTATCGCTGGGGCTCAATCATGGCGGGTGCTCTGTTCGGCTCGCTGCCGCTTGTCATCCTGTATGCGTTCTTCGTTGAACACTACGTTTCGGCCATGACCGGTGCGGTCAAGGAATAGGCGGTCCAGTAGTTATGAAGATCACCAAAGTTGAAGGCGTCCTGCTTTCAGCGGAATTGGCCGAAGAGCACATTGTGCGTTGGTCTGGCGGTGAGATGGCAATCGCCAATTCCGCGCTCGTGGTCATTCACACCGACGAGGGCATAACCGGCATCGGTGATACCTACGCCGGTGGCTGGTTCTACCCGGAAGCCGCAAAGGCGATCGTCGAACACTTCGCTCCGTTACTCATTGGCGAAGACCCGCGCGACCCCACCAAACTCGCGCGCATGATCTGGAACAAGAGCCTCTATTGGGGACGTGTTGGCGCCGGCGCAAACGCCGTCTCCGCGATCGAGAATGCGCTATGGGATGTAGCGGGGCAGGCGGCGGGTCTGCCGGTCTGGCAGATGCTCGGCGGCAAGGTGCACGACCGAATCAAGGTCTACGCGTCAGCTGGTCTGCAAAAGCCGGACGCGGCCGTGCGCGATGAGATGCGCTCTCATCTGGCAACAGGTTATCGCGCTGTGAAAATCCGCGTGCCGACCGATATCGACGCAGCAGTCCATAAGGTCCGCATATGCCGTGAAGCGTTGGGGCCTGGCGTTGAATTGATGGTCGATGCCGTCATGGGTTCCCATCCCGAACCTTGGCAAGCCAAGACAGCGATCAACTTCGCACATGCGATCGAAGAGTTCGATATCGCATGGCTGGAGGAACCTTGCGCCGGGGACGACTACGAAGGATATGCGCGAGTCCGCAAGGCAACACGAATCCCGGTCAGCGGTGGCGAGACGTCTTTCGGGCTTGGCGAGTTTCGCCACTTCTTCAACTACGGATCGCTCGATATCGCGCAACCCGATGCCTGCACGTCCGGCGGTATTGTTGAGTGCAAACGGATTTGTGCCGCTGCCGCCGTGCATGGTGTGCGCATCGCGCCGCACGCGTGGGGATCCGGCGCGACGGTGATGGCGAATGCACACTGGGCCTTCACGGAGCCGAACGTGTTCGTCCAGGAAATCCCGACGTGGGGATTTCCGCTTCGCGATGAGCTTTTGGTTGAGCCGATCGTGCTTGATGCCGATGGCTGCATTGCGCCGCCAGGCGCCCCGGGACTCGGCCTGAAACTGACCGATGATGTCCGTGCGAGATACGGCTACCGGCCGGGTGGAGGCGCCACCATGCGAAAGGGTTGAACACTGCAATGGACGAACTAAAAATCGCAGTCTTCGCAGGTGATGGCATCGGCGATGAAGTGATGGCGTCAGCGACGACCGCGATCGAGGCGCTGGAACGGCGCTTCAATTTCAAACTATCGATGACAGCCTACGACGGCGGCGCAGCCTACTACCGCGAGACGGGCAAAGAACTTGCCGACGGCGCGTTCGAGGCAGCCCGGGCTGCCGACGCCATCCTGTTCGGCGCCATGGGCCTGCCGGACGTGCGCTTGCCGGACGGTACGGAAGTGGCACCACATCTGAAGATGCGCGATGCCTTCGGCCTGTTCGCCGGCGTACGCCCGGTCAAGAAGTATCCCAACGTCCCAAGCCCGCTCGGCGATCCTCGCGCTGAGGACATCGATCTGATCATCCTCCGGGAGTCCACCGAGGGCCTGTTTGCGTCCGCCGGCAAGGGTACCATCGAGGACGACCAGATAGCCCGCGACACTATGGTGATCACGCGGGCAACATCTGAAAAGCTGTTCGACTTCGCCTTCAAACTCGCCCGCCGCCGTGCCGAGCGCGGGGTTGGCAAGGGTCGCGTCACCTGCGTCGACAAGTCAAACGTGTTCGTCTCGATGGCCTTCTTCCGCAAGATCTTTGACGAGCGCGCCCAGGCGTTCGCGGACATCGAAGCCGACCACTCCTACGTCGATGCTGCCGCACTCAATCTGGTGCGACATCCCTGGAACTTCGACGTCCTGGTGATGGAAAACATGTTTGCCGATATCCTTTCCGATCTCGGCGGCGGGTTGGTCGGTGGTATGGGCATGGCACCGTGTGCCGAGATCGGTCTTGATCATGCACTGTTCCAACCGGCCCACGGGTCTGCGCCTGATATTGCCGGTGAGGGCAAAGCCAACCCGACGGCGATGCTCGTATCGGCTGCAATGATGCTCGACTGGCTCGGCGAACGCCGCAACGACGAGGCATTGTCGCGCGCCGGCGCGGCACTCGATTCCGCCGTCTACCGGGCGTTTGCAGACGGCGCCGTCCGACCCTACGAGTTCGGCGGCGATACGGGAACGGACCAGTTCACGGATGCCGTCATAGAGAGGATGAGATCGTGACCGCGTCGAATGGACTTGCGCCGTGCATACAGACCCACGATGTGTTGGGCGAAGTTCCGACCTGGTGCGGGCGACGCCGTCTTTTGTTCTGGAGCGACGTACGGCAATGCCGGCTGTTGGCGCTGGACCCGGAGACGGGAGCTGTCAAATCTTGGATGATGCCGGATTGGATCGGCTCGTTCGCACTCACGGATGATGACCGGCTGCTGCTGGCCTCTCGCAAATCGCTCCTCCTTTTCGACCCATCCAACCAAAGGTTCGAAACGCTGGCTGTGTTTGAGTCAGACAAGCCCGACAACCGCGCGAACGACGGCCGTGCCGATCGCAACGGCCGCTTCTGGTTCGGAACACTCAATAATGCCGACCGGATCCCGACCGGGCATCTCTACCGCTACGCGGACGGCGGTGTTGCTCACCAGCAATCCGACATCATCGTCCCGAACGCATTGTCCTGGAGCCCGGACGGTCGCACCATGTACTTCGCGGACAGCTGGGTCGGCGACATCTGGGCCTACGACTACGACCCCGATACGGGCGACACCGGCAACCGCCGCGTTTTGCTGGCAAAGGATGCGCTTCCGGGTATACCTGACGGCGCCACCGTCGACGCCGAAGGCTGTCTCTGGAACGCGCGCTACGGCGCCGGCCTTGTCGCGCGCATTACACCTGACGGCCGGGTCGACACGACGTTCGAGATCGCAACGAAAAACCTGACCGCCTGCACCCTCGGCGGCAGCGACCTGCGCGACCTCTATGTCACCTCAGCCCGTCAACGCATGAGCGCAGAAGAACTGAAAGCGGACCCGAACGCAGGCGCGGTGTTTCACGCACGCGTTGCCACGCCGGGGCTGCCGGAACCGTTGGCGCAGCTGCCACCCGATTATCGCGGTGTGCCGTCGGCCGTGTAGCCGCCATCGACGTAGACCACTGTTCCAGTCGTATAAGGGCTGATCGGCGCGGCAATAAACGCCACCGCGCGTGCGATATCCTCGGGCCTGCCCAGCCGCCGCATCGGCACCCGATCCAGCAGTCTCTCGCGTTGGCGCATGCTCTCAGGATCTGTTGCGTGGTAGATCGGGTTCATGCCGGTATCTATGGTACCCGGCGCAATAGTATTGGCCCGGATGCCGAAGGGCGCCAACTCCACGGCGAGTTGCTTGAACAGCATGTCGATGCCGGCTTTGGTTGTGCAGTACGCGCCCATGTTGGCTTTCGCCACGCGACCATGCAGAGACGAGATCCCAATGAGCGAACCCTGCGTGCCGCTGTCGCGCATGACACGGCCTGCTGCCGTTGCGAGGTGATACGCCCCATGCAGGTTCGTTCTCATGACCCGGTCAAAGTCCGAATAGGGCGTATCCAACAGCGACTGCCGTGTTGTAATGCCCGCATTGTGGATGAGCACGTCCAGGCCGCCAAACCTCTCAACAGCGAAGTTGATCAGCTGCTCACCATACGACGGCGCACCGACATCACCGGCATGGACTTCAACCTCGCAAGCAGAGGCCCGGAGCGACTGCGACAAATCTGCCGCAGCTTCATCGTCGCCAAGATGATTTGCCACGATCCGCATCCCTTCGCCCGCGAGCACCTCAGCAATCGCACGCCCGATACCGCGAGAGGCACCGGAGACCACGGCAACTTTCCCTGCAAGTCCGAGATCCATCTGACTGCTCCGACACTCACCCTTACGAAAACAGTATAGCCATTCACCTGTTCAACACACGCGCGAAACAGAGGACGTGCCGGCCTGGAACTGTGCAGCGGACGGCATGGGGCTGCAACCAGCGTTTCGGTCGCCGCCTGCTATCGTGCGCTAAGCTGCCATGATCCGAGCGAACAGAAGGACCCACCCTGACAAAGCGAGCCCGGCAAGCAGCGTGTACAGTCCGTTCCATACCAATCCGACATGGATGGCACTAACGCCACCCAGCGAGCCCAAGAGCGTTGTTGTCGCCGTGAATGGTGAACTGGCGCCGCTCAGCGCCCACCCAGCGGTGATGGCGCAAATCACTGCGCTCGGTTGCACGCCCATATCGCTGGGCGACGGCAGGAGCGGAGCGATCAGGGAAACGAACAGGATCGGGTTCATGCCGAGTTGCCCGCTCACCGGTATGGCCCAGACGATACCGAGCAGGATCGCCCATGTCGGTGCGCTTGCCAGATTGAGATCCAAGGACACAGCCCAAGGCAGAAGGATGCGCCCGCCGACTGTGCCAAGGAAGCCGGCCATCATCAAAAGCAAGAGTTCGCCACGGTAGCCTGGAAGTTCCTTGAATAGGAATGTGTCGACCTGGACGAGCGTTGCGCTCGCACCGCCGTGGCCGATCTTTTGAAGCGCGATCCAACCAAGGGCAAGCAACGGAACCGCAAGCATCACCACGCCCACGACGCGGACACCCGTCACGGCATTCAGGCCACCCAAGATCGTCACAATGATTGCGAGCAGAAGAAACAGCGGCCAAACCAGCGCCCAAGATCCTTCGGTCGGACTGCGTGGCGGCACTGCTGTTCGCCGCGGCTTGTAAATCGTATCGAGCGCCCAACCAAGTCCAGCCAGAATAGCGCTACTGACAAGGCCGGCCCCAACGGCACCCGACCAGCTCGCGCCTGCAATCAGCGGGACCGATATCGCGATGGAGAAGGCAAGCGGTGACCAGGTCAGCGACGAGACGAAACCACGCTGTACGGCAAGCAGCATCCGGCGAATGCGAATTGTGCGAATCTCGGCGACCGGCTCCCGCTTGGTCGCCTCGACGAGGCCGCCAAACAACTGGATGGCGCCATAGTTGAGAGTCAGGCCGAAAAGATGCCCGCCGGCAGTCAATGCGAGATAGCGACGTCCCGGCGGTTGCTCCGCCAGGAACTGTCCGAGCCTGCCGATCGCGGGTGAGCTGACCGATGCGTCGCGTAAAGTGGCAAGCGCCGAAAAGAACGCCGCGACAAAGGCGGCCACGCTCAGACCAGATACGACGAGATCCAGCCAGTCAGGCCGAGTTGATGCCGCAAAGACCGAGAGCCCAAGCGCAATCAACGCAAAGATGCGGCCGCCGCGCGCGGCGACAAGCGCCAACATTAGCGTGACGACGAGAGCACCGACTGCCGCTGCGTGCACGAAGACGGCGTGGCCCGTCCACTCCTTCGCGGTAACCACAATCGCTGTCGCGAGCAGGAGCACACCGGTCAGGCGGTCATAGGCGGGATGCGCGCTCACGCTGTGCCTCCTGAACCTAGATCGGCACGCAAACGGAACGACACGGTCAAGATGGCGACGCACGGCCAGCACTCGGCACGAACGCCTCGCACCGGCGCATCGAAGACATCAGACCGGTGTGCGGTCGTCTTGAGATTTTCAAACAAATGGGCACTCCGGTGCCGTCACCGGCGAGGAAGGTGCAACTACCTTTGCGGGGAAGCTGCACAAGCGCAAGACGCGACCATCCCACCTTGGTTCTAGCAGCTCCTCGTTCCGCACCTGGAGGGGCGTATACCACTGATCCCGGCCGTCACGCGATGCTGAACCCGGACATGGTCCAACGCACGCCAAAACAGTGACACGCGAGCCGGCGCAACCGCTAGAGAATGCGCAAGTCCGCACACTGCGCGGTGGTCTGGCGGGCCTGCCACTTGGACGTATCCTCAAATGATACTGCTCCCTTAACGTGATGTTAGCGCCGCCGCGGTATGGTTGAGGTGTGTGTGTTGTCGGAGTGGTGTGGTGCTGAGTACTGCGTTGGACATTGCCCAATCAGGGCTCGCCGCTGAAGCTCGTCGCGTTCAGGTGGCCGCGAGCAACATCGCAAACGCCTCAACAGAAGGTTATGTCCCGCAGCGCGTCGAGCAGACGACATCAGGCGACTCCGGCGGTGTCCGCGTCGCGGTTCGCCCTGTCGCAAGCGACTCGCTTTACGCCGCCGACGTCGGTGTTGATTTGCTGCAAGAGACCACGACGCTGCTCCACGCCAATGCGGCCTACCAAGCGAACCTCGCCGTGATTGAAACGGTTGGCGAGATGTTCGACAGCCTCCTCGAAGCCATCGATCCTGACCGCGACGACCGCGACCGTAGAGACGACTAAAGTCCGCCACGCATATCGATGCAGCCGTTAGCGCACACGAGGCGTTTCGCAACCGCAACCTCAAACCTTAAGCGAAGCCGTGATGGCGGACGACGTTCTCGAGGCTCTCGCGATCGCTTACGAGTGTGTTCTCAATCGCATCATCATGCGCAAAGCCGAGGCTCATGCCGGACACCAACCGCTCGTCGTCGGCAGCGCCGAGATGTCTGAGCACGATGTCCTGATACGGTACCCATGCCGCCTGGGGACAGGTGTCGAGCCCGAAGCCCTTTGCCGCGAGCATGATCGTTTGAATGTACATGCCGACGTCGGCCCAGTTGCCCTGCCCGAGATAGTCGTCCGTGGTGATAAACAGTCCAACGGGTGCGTCGAAGAACTTGAAGTTGCGCAGCGCTTGCTTCGTGCCGGCTTCGCGGTCGCCTTTCTGAATGCCCAGCAGACCGTACAACGCCCAGCCAAGCGTGCGACGGCGTGAGTTATGCAGCTCGCTCCACTTGGCGGGATAGTAGCCGAAGTCTGCGTAGGACTTACTCTCGCCGCGTTGGACCGCAGCCAGGACGTCGTCAGTAATCGCCTGCTTTACGGCGCCGGTGCAAACATGGACGTGCCAGGGCTGTGTATTTGTCCCGCTGGGTGCGCGTTGCGAAATCGCCAGGATCTCATCTATCGTCTCGCGCGGCACCGGATCTGATTTGAATGCCCGGATTGAACGGCGCTGCCGTATAGCGTCGAGAACGTCCATGAACCCCGGGCCCCCAATTTGCGAATACCATCCGACGCTATTGCACGCACCGCGTTCCAGCAACACACTTCGGGCCGTGTTGCAATATGACAGCTGCGCACGCGTAGACGTATCCGGCCGAGCGATCATGGTCGGCCGGATTGCGCGCCGGCAGGCACAGGCAGCGGCTCGCCGTTGGGAGAGGCTCAAGATGATCGTAAGCTTTGGAGATCTGTTGGAGAAAGTAGCAGCAGGCAAATCCGCCGCGCCTGCGGTAACATGCGCGGGAACCACGAGGTCTTGGAGCGAGGTCTTCCGGCGATGCTCCAACGTTGCTGCCGCGCTTCAGGACCTTGGCTGCCGGCCGGGCGACCGGATCGCCTATTTCGGGTTCAACTCGCACGCAGGGTTCGAGTGTTACTTCGCGCCATCGCTCGCGGGGATTGAGACGGCCATCCTCAACTTCCGATGGGCGGTGCCGGAATGCATCGCAGCGATCGAAGACTGCCAGCCCCGGGCTCTGATATTCGATGAGGCACATGCCGACGTTGCACGAGAAGCGGCCGCGCAGTGTTCATGCGTCAAGCACTTGATCAAGACGGACGGCGCACCTGCTGACGGCCCCGAACTGGCGTATGAGGATCTTGCAACGCAGACCGGCTCACCGAGCGGGACGCGCTCGTCCGGAGACGACACGCTGATCATCTATTTCACGGGCGGAACGACGGGCCGGTCTAAAGGCGTCATGCTGTCACACTGGAACCTGTTTGCGAACGCGATGGGGGCACCGCACATCATGGGCAATGTGCCCGACCGGGCCCAACTCGTCGTCGGGCCGATGTTTCATCTGGCGCCTGGATCGCGCATTTTTTCGGCACCGCTATTGAATGCACATTCCGTACTCATGCAGCGGTTCGACATTCCGGACATGCTGGCTCTGATCGAGCGACATGCGATCCATTCGCTGACGCTGGTCCCGACGATGATGCACATGATTTTGAATCATCCCGAGTATGGCCGCTATGATCTCTCGTCGGTCGGCCAGATCACCCTTGGCGGTGCGCCGACACCACGCGATCTTCTGGAAAAAGTGATCCGGCAGTTTCCCGGCGCGAAGCTCGCCAACGGGTACGGCATGACCGAGATGTCGCCGATGCTGGCGGCACTAACGTCCGAATTCTTCGTGCTCGACGGGCCGTTGGCCGGAAAACTCAATTCTGTCGGTCGCCCCGTACCGTGTCTCGATTTGCGCATTTTCGATGAACAGAACCGCGAAAAGCCGCGCGGTGAGATTGGCGAGATCGTCGCGCGCGGGCCGACCGTCATGAAAGGTTACGTGAACCGACCGGAAGAGACAGCGGAGGCGTTACGCGGCGGCTGGTTCCATACCGGTGACATGGGCTACTTCGACGAAGACGGACTGCTGTTCATTTCCGGACGATCGAAGGAGATGATCATATCCGGCGGTGAGAACGTGTATCCCGCCGAGATTGAGGATGTGCTTTCGGCGCATCCTGACGTGTCACAAGTGGCGGTCATCGGCATCCCAAGCGAGACGTGGGGGGAGGAGGTCCATGCGATCGTGATCCTCGCCGATGGTGCCGTGCAAGATGCCGACGCCCTGGTTGCGCACTGCCGGCAGCATCTGGCTGGCTACAAGTGTCCGCGCGCGATCACGTTTCGCACTGAGCCAATGCCGGTCTCGGGCGCCAACAAGATTCTCAAGACAGAGTTGCAAAAGCCGTTTCTCAACCCGACCGACGCTTGACGGGCGGACGATCGCGCTCTCGAATTGCCCACCAACGTAAGCGCCGCATACTCACGCGCGCCGCGAACGACAAATCCGTATCAAACGGTTGCCATAGGAGGAGACGTATGACGGGGGAAAGCAGCGAGCCCTACGACTACATCATCGTCGGGGCCGGCTCGGCTGGCTGTGTTCTCGCCGCACGGCTGACGGAGGATGGGAAATCACGTGTCCTGCTGCTGGAGGCCGGTGGACCGGACAATGGCTTTTGGATTGATCTCCCGGTCGGGTTCGTCAAACTGATGACGAACGCAAAGTACAACTGGCTGTTTGAGACGGAGCCGGAAGACAACGTTCACGGCCGCCGAATACCGATTCCGCGCGGCAAGGTCATCGGCGGGTCCAGTTCGATAAACGGCTTGATATTCGTTCGGGGCCAGCCACTCGACTATGACACCTGGTCGCAGCTGGGCAATCGCGGTTGGTCGTATGACAGCGTGCTCCCATACTTCAAAAAACTCGAACACTTCGAGCGCGCGGACAGCCGTGACGTTGCCGAAACACGTGCGACCGGTGGCGTGCTCAATGTGGTGGACGCGCCGGTGCGGCACGAACTCGCCGATGCGTTCGTCGATGCTGGCGAAGCTCTCGGGATTCCGCATAACCACGACTACAACAGCGGCACGCAAGACGGCATGGGATACTACCAGTACACCATGCGGAACGGCCGGCGGGTCAGCGCGGCGCGCGCCTATCTTGATCCCGCGCGCAGACGGCCAAATCTGCGTATTGAAACGCATGCCCACACAACGCGGGTTCTGCTGGATGGCAAGCGTGCCATCGGAGTCGCCTATGACCAAAACGGCGTCTCGCGTGAGGCACACGCGCGGAACGTCATCATTGCTGCGGGTGGCGTGCAGTCACCGCAAATCCTTGAGCTGTCGGGTATCGGACAACCCGAACACCTCAAGACAATCGGTGTCCCAGTTACTCATGCGCTTCCGGGCGTTGGCGAAAACTATCGCGATCACATCGCCGCGCGCATGAGTTGGCGCGTGAAGAATACCGTCAGCTTCAACGAGCGGTCCCGTGGTCTGCGGCTCATGCTTGAAGGATTGCGATATTATACAACCGGACGCGGGTTGCTGACGGTTGCGTCATCTCTCGCCCACGGCTTCATCAAAACCCGGCCGGAGTTGGAAAGCCCGGATGTTCAGCTGTTTTTCATGCCGGTCAGCTACTCGGACCCCAACAACCGTGGTGTGATGGATAAAGAGCCAGGCATGACCGTGACGGTTTACCAGTTGCGGCCGGAATCAACGGGATCGATCCACGCCAAGTCCGCCGATCCACTGGCAGCCCCAGCCATTCGACCGAACTTTTTTGCAGTGGAGGAAGATCGCCGCACGATCGTTGCCGGCATGCGCATGACACGAGATATCGTGTCGCAGGCACCCTTTAACCCCTATCGGGAATTTGAAACCAAGCCGGGGGATGCGATGCAAAGCGACGAGGATCTGTTGAGCTTCTGCCGTGATACCGGACAGACGGCCTATCACCCGGTTGGCACGTGTAAGATGGGCCACGATACGATGGCAGTTGTTGATGAGCGTTTGCGTGTGCATGGCCTCGACGGCCTGCGCATTGTCGATGCGTCCATCATGCCGACGATGGCGTCGGGCAACACCAACGGTCCGGTGTTGATGATTGCGGAAAAGGCAGCAGACATGATCCGCGAAGACGCGCGCATATGAGCCATGCACATGGCATCGGTCAGATTGATACTATGATAACTGCCGATTGCGCGGCGCGCTATGCCGTCCTAGGCTGACATCGCGAAAAAGGGATCCGGACGTATCGGCGGATCGCCCTGAAAGGTCTCGAAGAAGGCCAACGCCGGCGGGGCAAGATCCAGATGTTGTCGATCACGCCCGGTCGCCGGATGAGGAAACGTGCGAGGAAACGAATGACCAAACGTGATATCAACGACCGTATTGTGCAGAAAATTGCCGGTACCGAGATCCGACGGCGCGATGTCGTGCGGGCTGGTTTGACCGGCGCATCGCTGGCTGCCGTGGCAGGCATATCGTCGACGGGCGCACAAGCACAAAGCCCGGAATTCCGCTTTCGCATGCAGGCCTTCCTGGGCCCAGGCACAACGGAATGGGAAGTTCTCGTCCCGCGCTATATTGAGCGCGTCAAACAGCTTTCCAACGGGCGCATTCAGATCCAGGCGTTCCCACCGGGCGCACTGGTTCCAACATTCGAGATGCTCGATGGCGTTGGTAAGGGCGTCGTCGACATCGGCTATGCGGCCCAGGTCTATTGGCGCGGCAAGATCCCATTTACGCTCTGGACGTGGGGCGTCCCATTCGCGTTTTCAGCGCTCGACCACTACGACTACCTGTGGCACGAGACCGACCTGATCGGCATTGTCCGCGACGCGTTCGCCAAACAGAACGTCCACTTCCTCGGGCCCGTCTATTCCGATGAGTGGGGCGCAACCATGTCGCGGAAAGAGCTGAAGCGGCTGTCGGACTTTAACGGTGTAAAGATCCGGTCCTTCGGTCTCGGTGCCGAGATCTGGAAGTCGCAAGGCGCCAGCATCGTAACAATCCCTGGAGAGGAACAGTACACCGCCATGTCGACCGGCGTCATTGATGCCTCGAACTGGGGCTCGCCCGATGGCTTCAAAGCGGTCAAGCTGCACGAGGTGGCGAAGTTCTATCTCGGCCCGTCGCTGATCAAGTTCGACATGGAAGATCAGTTCATGAATATGCGGTCTTACAACTCTCTGCCCGATGATCTAAAGGCCGTCATGAACATCGCAACCCGCGTCTACGCCGTAGAGCGCGCGACCACGTCGACAATCAATAGCGCAAAAGCAGTCGGTATCATGAAGGACGCCGGGGTGAAGTTCTCTTCACTTCCCGCCGAGGATGTCGAGACGATGAAAAAGGTCTCAAGCGAGGCACTGCAGCGGATGGCGACAAAGGATGCCGAAACTCAGCGCGTCTTGAAGATCATATTCGACACCCGCGACACTTTGGGCCTGCGCCCAACCGACATCTGATGCGGTGCCGCTTCTTCTTAAGTGGCGACTGCGAACAGACTGCTACGGGTGGCTTTACATGCCGCCCGTCGTTTTCTTCCAACTTCCCCGCAGCGAGGATTGATGAATGGATGCGGTTCGGTTCGCCGTCCGAGCTATCGACGGGCTGAATGGAGTCATTGGACGAGTCACGGCCGTCTCATTGCTGTTCCTGATCGGGCTCGTGGTTTGGGAAGTGTTTCTGCGCTACGTGATGCAGGCACCGACGACCTGGGGCAATGAACTGATTTCATATCTGTTCGCGGGCTACATCCTGCTCGGCGGCGGCTATACGCTGCTCCATCGCGATCACGTATCGATGGACATCGTCTACGCGCAGCTCTCTCAACGCGCGAAGGCCATCATCGACGTTCTGACCGCCGGCTTCGTCATCATCTATTGCGTCGTGCTTCTGCATCAGACCGGCATCATGACGTACGAGGCCTGGGAAAGCGGCCAGCGGGCCGGTTCAGACTGGAGCCCACCCCTGTTTCCCGTCTACCTGACGATGCCGGTGGGTGCGGCCCTCATTCTCTTGCAAGCGATCGCCAAGCTCGCCCGCGATTTGTATATGGCTTTTACTGGTGATCTTCTGACGCCGGAAACGGCCGAGATTACCGATAAAGAGGTGGCGCTGTGAGCATCGAACTCGTCACCGTTCTTCTCTTCGGCTCGTTTATCCTGCTGATGATTGCAGGCGTCCCACTGGTGTTCGCGCTTGGCGGCTCGGCTGTCATTGGAACCTACTTTCTCTGGGGCCCCAACGCACTCTATGCCGTCGGCATTCGCACGTTCAGTTCGGCGACCAGCTTCGTCCTGCTTGCAATACCTATGTTCATATTCATGGGAGCCATGCTGGAGCGTGCCGGCATAGCCAATGATCTCTATTCCATGATGCAGAAGTGGCTTGGCGCCGTGCGCGGCGGGCTTGCAGTTGGCACGGTGCTCGTCTGCACGATCTTTGCCGCACTTGTTGGCGTAAGCGGTGCCGCCACTGTCACCATGGCGTTAGTGGCGTTGCCGTCGATGCTCGGCCACAAGTACGATAAGAGCCTCAGCCTCGGCTGCATTGCCGGCGGCGGCGCACTGGGCGTGCTGATCCCGCCGAGCGTGATCATGATCGTGTTGGGGCTCTATACGAACACGTCGGTCGGCATGCTGTTTCTCGGCGGCATTACGGCGGGCCTTGTCATCGTAACGTTGTTTTCGATTTACATTCTGGTCGTCTGCGCGATCTGGCCGGAACTTGGGCCCGCCGTCCCGCGGGATGAGCGCGCGACGTGGCCGGAAATGTTTGCAGCGCTGCAATCGGTCATTCTTCCGATCCTGCTCATCGTGGTTGTGCTCGGCAGCATTATCGCCGGCGCCGCAACGCCGAGTGAGGCGGCGGGCATTGGTGCCGCAGGTGCGCTGCTGTGTGCGTTGGCCAAGCGCCAACTGACGTGGGACACCGTTTACGAGTCTTGCAAGATCACGCTGCGCTTAAGCTGCATGGTGATGTGGATCGTGTTTGCCGCCGCGATCTTCACCTCGCTTTACGCGGCGGTTGGCGCGGATCAGTTGGTGCGCGATGCGCTCTCATGGTTGCCGGGCGGCAAGTGGGGTGTCTTGATCGGCATGCAGGTGATCTGGATCGTGATGGGGTGCTTCCTCGATCCGATCGGCATCATGATCCTGACAGCGCCACTGTTCTTTCCGATTGCAACGCAGCTCGGCTTCGACCCCGTCTGGCTCGGTGTGCTGTTTGTCGTCAACATGGAAATGGCGTTCCTGACGCCGCCGTTCGGCTTCAATCTTTTCTATCTGCGCAGCGTTGTACCGCCAAACGTTTCCATGGCCGACATTTACAAGTCTGTGGCTCCGTTCGTCGCATTACAGGCGCTTGCGCTTATTCTGATGATGATCTTCCCGCAGTTGATCACGTGGCTGCCGTATACGATCATGCGGTAATGCCAAGGACTCATGCCGACAATTCCCGGTCGTGCGCGCTGCGTATGGCCCGCTGATCGCAATCGACATCCACGCGCTCCGGCCTGAAGAGCCCTCAGGCCGGCATAGCGCGGGTCCGATGAGACTGCCCTAAGCCCACTTGCCGTTCGTACCGAAACACGCCGCAGCTAGCTTCATCACCGGCTTGCCATCGCCGTGTGGTCCCATGTCGCGTGCCAAATTAGCCAATATCTCAATTCCTTCCAGCCACTCCATAAGATTGTGATTTAATATCGGAGAGTATTCGCGAAATGGGGCGTTGTCCGCGGATTCCGTACCTATGTCCATTTTGACCAAATCTGCGAGTGAGCTATCGCCGATCTACGATGCCGTTGTCATCGGCTCGGGATACGGCGGCGGTGTCGCTGCCTCACGCCTGGCGCGCATGGGGCTTAACGTTGCCGTGCTCGAGCAAGGGCGGGCCTGGCGACCGGGGGATTTTCCAACCTCTATCAAAGCGCAGCGCAAGACCGTGCGCATTGCCGGCCGAGTTCCGAACGTCGGCAATCAGACCAGCCTTTATCGGCTTACGGTCGGAAATGGAATCACCGTGTTTGCCGCGACTGGGCTCGGCGGCGGATCGCTCATCAATGCAGGTGTTGTTTTGCGGCCCGACTTTGATTGGTTGCGCAAGACCGGCTGGCCGAAAGCCGTCATGGACGATGGACGTCTGGAAGAGGGACTCAAGAGAGCCCAATCGATGCTTGGCGCGGCGCCGGTGCCCAATCCAGAGCGGTTCGCCAAGTTTGCCACCATGCAGCGGGCGGCGGCGGCCGTCGGGACCGAAGCGCAGCGGACGTCCATGACAATCGCCCACAAGCCGGGCCGGAATGCCGCGGGTGTGATGCAGTATGCCTGTCGGCAGTGCGGTGACTGCTGGTCGGGCTGCAACGTGGGCGCCAAAAACACCGTCGGCATCACATACATTGCTGATGCGGTCGATCACGGTGCGCAGGTGTTCTGCGAGGCGCGAGCATCATCGATCTCGCGGGTTGGCGCGCACTGGGCTGTTGACGTCGATGATCTCTCTGATGGCGGAGAGCATCGGCGCGTGATGGCGCAGACGCTGGTTCTCGCTGCTGGCACTTTGGGAACGAACGAACTGCTGTTGCGCGCAAAGCGGGACGGCTTGCCACTTTCAGAGCGGCTCGGGGAGCGTTTTTCGGCAAACGGGGACGATCTCGTGTTTGCCAGCCAGCTGGCCGAACCTGCCAACGCGGTCGCAATGGGCCATCCGTCTCAAGCCCCCAACGGCATGTCGACTGTCGGCCCACACTCTATGGCGCTAATCGACCTGGGGGACGAACAGGGGCCGGTCTGGGTTCATGATGGCACCATGCTCACGCTCATGGCCCGGCTTGCCCCGTTTAAGGAGGTTCTGAAGCTTGGCTTTGCGCGCGCCTGGCGCTTGATGCGGGGCGGCATCTATGGCGACGAACAAAGCCGTGTCCTGGTCCTTTACGTTGTTGGTCATGATGAGGCCGACGGCCGGTTACGATTGCACAACGACAACGTCATTGTTGACTGGCCGGGCTACAGCGCGTCCGCGGCACTGGCGAATGCCGAGAACAAAGTCCGGGCGATGATTGAAGCCATGGGCGGAGTGTTTCAACCGAACCCGTTCGCCATGCGGGCGTTCGGCGGCAATCGCATCATTGCCCATCCACTCGGCGGGTGCGCGATGGGTGATACCGTCGGGTCAGGCGTGGTCGCCCCGGACGGACGCGTGTTTGATCCCACCAACGGACCATATGGCCTTCACGAAGGTCTATACGTGTGCGACGGCGCAGCCATTCCCTCGTCTGTGGGTGTCAGTCCGCTCCTGACGATTACGGCATTGGCCGAACGGGCCATGATGCTGGCGGCAGAAAGGCTTGGCCGCCCGTTGGACGTCAACGCCCGATCCGAACCGGCCCTGCGCGACGCACTTATGTAGGTCCGGCGTCCACTACGAACATGCGTCGTTGCACGGTTGAAGGGGATACCGGAGTCGTCAGATGCGGCGTCGCCCGTTCCAGAGACGTTCGACGTGAATGGCCAAACCGGTGGTACAGGTCAAGGGGGCTGAGCATTGGTTCTCGCACACCGCACCGAAGCCGCAGACTCTCAGGGCGAGCCGTTCCGATAGCCGCGTCACAACGTTGCAATCGCTGCGGGCTATCCGGCTCGATACTGTGTCGCACGGGTTCGGTCGCCGAACTCAGATCGAATGATCTGACCGCTGCGCAAAGTCGGCTGCACGAGGTGATAAGCCTCAAGTTTGCTATTATGGCCATGCCATGATGCTATTCTGCCAGTTGCACGGAGAGCCCGCAGGAATGAGCACGTCTGTACGCCCGCTTGACGGCTGGCGCGATCAAGCAAAACGACAATCAGGGCGTACGCCGCATCTGCATGAGCAGGTTTTTTCGGCGCTCTCTTCAGACATCGTTGCCGGAAGACTGCAGGTCGGGGAGCGCCTGACTGAAGAGGCGATTGCCGCGCGTTTTGGCGTTAGCCGTGGGCCGGCACGCCGCGCTTTGCTCGCGCTTCAGGAGGCCCATCTCGTTAACCGAACGCCGGGACGCGGTTTGACCGTGACCAAGTCCAGTGCGGCCGCAGCTCTGTCTATCTCAACCACCGATGATTTCACGCTCGATAGCTCAGCAAGCTGGGAGGCGATCTACAGTGATGCGGCAGCCGTCATGATGGTTCACGCCGCTTACGGAAACTGGCGTATCGTCGAAACCGAATTTGCCGAGCACTACGACGTTGGCCGCACGGTCGCGCGGGACGTTCTCGCGCGGCTTGAGCACTGCGGCATTCTTCGCAAGTCACATGGCGCACGCTGGGCGCTGCCGAAAATGACGCATGAGCGCACCGCAAATCTCTACGAGATGCGGCGCGCGCTTGAGCCCGTTGCGCTTCGACAGGCCGTGCGGCATGCCCCTCGCGCGCTTCTCATCGAAATGCATCAGGAGCTGGAAGACGCGATTGCGACGACCCCAGACCTGTTGCAGCCAGAGGAGTTCGACAGGCTTGAGAAGCGACTGCATATCGATTTCCTGGCCTACGCCGAGAACGAACTGTTGCGAGAAACGCTGGTCAGTTTTCGTTCCTTGCTTGTGACCAACACCAATCTCTATCTTGCGACACGTGAGCGTTTCGGACCCGACCCCTATCCCAAAGAGCATCTCGAGATTGTAGAGAGCCTTCTGGACGGACGCGTGGATCGCGCCGCGAAGCAACTCGCAGCGCACATGGATACGTCGGTCGTGAGAATGACGAAGCGCCTCAGCTTCATGACAGATGCCATCGCCTTGGAACCGCTCGGGTACTTTCGTCCGATCGCATGTGGTTAGCGCACCGCCGCTGAGAAAGACGCGCACAAGCGTCAGTGCGGTAACACCTTTCCGTATCAACCAGACAGTTGCTTCGGCGTGCTGCCCCCGTCTTGCAGTCGCGGGAAAAGGCTGTATTGTGAGCAATAATGTATTATGCATACAACATACAGTTATGATGATACCTTTGTTCCGAGGGGATGATGCCGTCATCATCGACAGACAGGCTTGCCGGAAAGCGCGCGCTTGTGACGGGGGCCGGGCAGGGGATCGGGCGCGCCATTGCGCTGACCTTCGCCGGGGCAGGCGCGGAGGTTGTCGCGTCGAGCAGGCGGTTGGCGCCGGTCACGCAATACGCCGATGCTACGCCGCGCCTGTCAGCTCACGCTCTTGATGTGGAGGACGCGGCACAGCTTGAAGCCGTACGCGACCTGGGTGATTTCGACATCCTCGTGAACTGCGCGGGCTGGGTCCACACCGGCACGGTTCTCCAGTGCCCCGATGACGACTGGGCCCGCAGCTTCGCCATCAACGTCACCGGCCCCTTCCGTCTCATTCGGATGCTTCTGCCCGGCATGATCGCGCGCGGATCGGGCGCCATCGTCAATGTTGCGTCGGTTGCTTCAAGTATAACCGGCGTGGCGGAACGGGCCGCTTATGGCGCAAGCAAAGCGGCCCTGATCGGCCTGACCAAGTCTGTCGCACGCGACACCATACGCACGGGCGTTCGTTGCAACGCGCTGTGCCCCGGCACGATTTTGTCACCGTCTCTTGAAGGGCGGATCGCCGCGACACCCAATCCGGAGGAGACGCGACGGATCTTCACTGAGCGTCAGCCCATGGGCAGGCTTGGTGACGTCGACGAGATCGCAGACGCGGCCCTCTATCTGGCGGGCGATCAAGCCGGCTTCATGAGTGGCCAGGTTCTCACGATCGACGGCGGACAGACGCTATGACCGCCGCACCGCACACGCACGACGTGCCACGGGTCGGACTGATGTCAGCATTTCAGTTGGAAGGAGGAACCTGATTGCCCCCAAGGCAAATGGGCCCGCCCAGCCGGCGGAGCTCGACTCGCCGATACAAAAAAGAACGCGGCCAATCAAAAAACTAGGGAGAAAACCAGCATGAAAATACTTGCTAATGTCGTTTCTGCCTCCGCCACGGTTATTGCGCTTTCGATTGCTGCAACGACGGCACATGCGCAGACCAAGATCAGAATGGCGACAAGCTGGGGCGGCGGCCCGCACCTTGAAGTTATGGCCAAGGGCTTTGCCAAACGCGTCAACGACCTGACGGGCGGGCAGGTACAAATCGAAGTGTTTCCGGGCGGAACGATTGGCAGCCCCTTGAAAGTAACAGAGACGGTTCAAAAGCGGATTGCCCAAGCCGGGCACCATTGGTCCGGCTATGACTATGGCCTGGATAAAACCGCTGTGCTGTTCGGTGGCTATGCCGGCTCAATGCCTTCAGAGCATTACATTCACTGGCTCTTTAAAGGCGGCGGCGTCGAGCTCTGGCGCGCTTGGCGGCTTGAGAAGTTCGGCCTGGTCGCCATGCCGTGCGGCAGCCATTCCGACGAGATCCATATGGTCTCGCACAAGAAAGTTCAGAAGATCGAGGATCTCAAGGGCCTCAAACTCCGAACGTCGGGGGCCTGGGCCGAGATCGCAGGTTCGCTTGGATCCTCGACCGTGGTGCTGCCGGGCGCAGAGGTCTACCCCGCGCTTGAGAAAAAGGTTGTAGACGCGATCGAGTGGGCCAACCCGGGCATCAATTATGCAGTCGGCTTCCACAAGGTCGCGCCGTATCTGATCATGCCTGGGGTGCATCAGGCGTCTTCCGCGCAGGAGTGCGTGTTCCACAAAGACGTCTGGGCTGGCTTCGACAAGAAAACGCAAGCCCTCATCGAAACCGCGGCCAAGCTCAACGTGCTTGATGTCTGGATGACCTTCAACAATGAAGACACGATCGCGCTCACCAAACTGAAAGAAGAGGGCGCGACTTTCGTCACCGTCGATGACTCCTACATTGCGGCCGTGAAGGCAGCGACCAGAAAGTGGGAAGACAAGACCGCCGCTGATGAAGGCGGCTGGTTTGAGAAGGTGCTGAAGTCGCAGCGCGCATTCGTCAAGCAATGGGAGACCGCTGGCGAGTATCGCTCGGAAATCAAGTGATCTACTGAGCGTCAGCCGGGAAGAGCCGCCGTCATGCGGCTCTTTCACCTGCAAAGTCCAATGTCACGCCATTCCAAGACGCAGTGCGCACAGGTCGCGTAGGGGGATCGTTGCAACAGCTCATTCGATGGATCGAGACGGTAACCCGCGTTGGCGGATACGTTGCCGCCGTGCTGGTCATCGTGTTGATGGCCTTCATGGTCTACGAGGTCATCGTGCGGTACGCGTTCAACGCGCCGACGATGTGGTCCTACGACCTCAGCACCATGACACTGGGCGCAATCTTCACCCTCTCCATTGGCTATGTCGTCCTGACCGACGGTCATGTACGCGTGGACCTTCTGCATTCGCTGATCAGCCCGATGATGCGTCCCATTGTCGACTTCGTCGGTTACGCCTTCATCCTGTTGCCGATGACGATTTGGCTGACGTGGAACCTGTGGGACCATTTCCATGGGTCGTTTCTTTCGCTGGAACGCACCGGCACGTCCGCATGGAACCCGCTTGTCTGGCCGTTCCGTGCCGTCATGTTTGTTGGGGCGGCGATCTGGACGTTGCAGATCGTCGCGGAAGTTCTGAAAGCCGGGCTGAAGCTACTGGGCCGCGCAGACGAGAACGCCAACAGCGTTTCGGAGCCCGATATCCGATGACCGCGTTATGGATGTTCCCAGTCCTCATTGCGGCCATCCTGACGGGATTTCCCGCGGCATTCGCAATGCTGGCAGTCGCCACTTTCTTCGGCCTTGATACCTTTGGCACACCGTTCATCTATCAGCTGATCCAGAAGCTTGAAGAGGTCGCGCTGGCCAATGTGCTCGCTGCGGTGCCGCTCTTCATTTTCATGGGTGCGTTGTTCGAGAAGTCAGGCATTGCGATGCGCCTGTTCGACGCCATCCGCTTGTGGACACGGCGATTGCCGGGCGGGTTGGCGGTCGGCGCGGTCTTCATGTGCATCATATTTGCGGCCGCCAGCGGCGTGATCGGCGCTACGGAGTCCATTGTCGGGCTGCTGGCGATCCCGGCCATGTTGAAGTACCGCTACAACAAGGGGCTGATCTCCGGCACGATCTGCGCCGGTGGGTCGCTTGGCACAATCATCCCGCCATCGATCCCGGCCATCGTCATCGGACCGGTCGCGAATACATCCGTCGGCGACATCTTTGTCGGCATGATGATTCCGGGGCTGATGCTGGCTCTGTTCTACATGATCTATATCGTGGTGCGCTGCAGCCTGCGCCCGGAAGACGGCCCGGTCGGCGGCGACGATGAGGATGATTTGCCGCTCGGTCGCAAGCTGGTGCTGACCGCCACTGTTCTTGTCCCGCCGCTCTTTGTGGTCATTGCGGTGTTGGGCTCGATCATGACCGGGGTTGCCACACCGACTGAGGCGGCGGCAATGGGCGCAGCGGGCACATTGCTGCTGACCTTGGCCTATGGACGGCTCACATTCGCGGCGATCTGGGACGCATTGAAACGTACAGTGCAGGTGTCGACGATGATCCTGATGATCATCGTGGCCGGCTCAACTTTTGCCGCCGTGTTCGCAGCTGGCGGCGGCATGTCCGCGATCACCGAGCTTCTCTCAACGGCTCAAGTTGGCCCCTGGATGACCATTGCGCTGATCCTGTCGATCGCGTTTCTCGCCGGGTTCATGCTCGACCCCTTGGTGATCATTTTGATCATTGTGCCGATCGCCGCGCCTGTCGTGAAGTCGCTCGGCTTCGACATCACGTGGTTCTGCGTCGTGTTCCTGGTCGTCCTTCAAACGGCTTATCTGACACCGCCCATGGCACCCGCTATCTTTTACCTCAGGGGCATTGCACCGCCCGAGGTGCGTCTGTCGGACATGTATCGCGGCATCGCACCGTTCCTGGTCATTCAGTTTCTGGTCCTGGCAATCGTCGTGGCCTTTCCACAGACCGTACTGTGGCTCCCCGAGGTGTTCCGGTAGCGCACGTTGCGCGTGTCTGGGGCGCCTGAACCTGCACATGCTTCAAGCAAACAGACCTGCTGCACCGTTTGCTATCGCTTGACATAATCGGCGACGGTTCGGTTGATGGCTGCAGCTCGCTGGAGCCCCCGCACCCGACTTCTAGCTGGCAACACCATGCCGACACCAAACCGCACGTAAACCGACAGCCGTCTGACGCATGAGTACAGCCTCCACAGCATCTCCGAACAGGCCAGCGCGCGGACCGCTCGGCCTTCGCGAAAGCTATGGCTTCTTCATGCCGCTGGTGCTGATGGTGGAGCTCAACATGATCTCCAAATCCGCCATCCACGCCTTTCTCGCTCGCACTGAAACACCGAACGTGACACTCGCGGGCTTCAATGCCGCGTTCACCTTCTACTTCGCGATTTCGAGCGCAACCGAAGTCACCGCGTCCCTGTGTCTGTCGTATCTGAAATCGCGCGCAGACGTGCTGCGTCTGCTTGGCTTTATGGCGGGGCTCTTGTGTCTACCTGTCGCTTTGGCATTGGCGATCAGTTTCACGGATCTCGGCGCGGGTTTGTTCGGCGGCTGGTTCGGGCTCAGCCCGGCCGCTCAGGCCGAAGCACGGCAGTCCGTTGCGCTGTTCGTGCTCAGTGTCCCCGCATTGATTTTGCGAGGCATGGCGTTCGCGCTTCTGATGATGGCACGTAATACCTTGATCATCACGATGAGCACGTTCGTTCGATTGTCATCGCTCGCGATATCGCTGGCCGTTCTGCCGTTATGGCTGAATGGCGCGGCAATTGGTGCGGGCGCACTGGTGCTTTGCATGGCAGCCGAATCTGTATTCGCGTGGTGCTTTGCCTGGCGCGCACTCATGCAGCTCCCGGCCGCGCGCGAACTCCAGGATACGATCGCAGGCTACTGGCGATTTTCCTGGCCGCTTATCATCAACGGCTCTGCGGAATTCGGCGTCATCTTTGTGATCAGTTTGTTTCTGGGCCGCCTGTCGCAAGCTGACCTGGCCATCGCCGCATTCGGTGTGGTGCATGGCTTGATTTCGCTGCTCATGGCGCCGATGCGCAACCTCACGCAAACCGCACAGACGCTGGTCACGCGCCGCGAGGATGTGCGCGTGATGCTGGTATTCACGGCACAGTTGATTTGTCTCTTCACCGTGCTGGCGCTCGTCTTGTTCCAAACGCCGCTGCGTGACTGGGTCCTTACCGACATCATGGGACTGAGCGAGGAATTGTCGGTCTATTGCGCGCCTGCACTGGCGCTGTCATTCGCCATGGCCGCGTTCTGGGGCTGCGCGGCACTTTTCCGTGGCTTGCTGGCAAAAGCCCGCACGACAAGATCACTCGCAACCAGCGGCATCCTGCGTATCGCCACCGTAGCAGCGACGGGGACAATTGTGCTCGCCTGGCCCGACGTGAACGGCCCACTGATCGGCATTGCCGCCTGGATCTTGTCCTACGCGGTTGAATGTTCGATCAGCAGCTACCGGCTGCAGCGGCTCGGATGGTATTCAGACGCAGCCGATGCCCAACCAACTTGATTGCGCTGTTCGCAAGTCTTTGACGTGCGCTACCGCTCGCGACAAGCGCTCGCTACTTGAGCGCGTTTTAGTTTGCGCTGTTCGCACGCTCGCAGGCTCGCGGCTCGAGCGCTGGCCATCCTGGTAGGACGAGCCCAGGCCGTGAGCGATAAACAACAAACGCGGGTTAGCCGTCGGGCACCCCAGGCCGCGAATGCGGCCCGGCGCGTTGCGCCGCCCCCGCGGAGGGCCCGGCCACCAGGCCGGAACAGCCCGTGAGCGAAAACAACAAGCGTGAGCGGGAGTCAATCTCTCACCACTTTAAAGGGTCACCCCGGGCCTTGTGCCCGGGGCCCACGTCTCAGCGAACTCGAACGGTCAAGAGGCCCGACGACGGCACAGTCCACATGTCCAGCTAACATCCGAGCCCGCTGAACCCTGGATCCCGGTGACAAGCACCGGGATGACGCCTGTGAGTATGGCCGATGATCTGGCACCCCAGGCCGCGAACGCGGCCCGGCGCGTTGCGCCGCCCTCGCGGAGGGCCCGGCCGAAGGTCGGAACAGCCCGTGAGCGATAAACAACAAGCGCCACCCCACGATTACGTGATGAAATGCATGCGATAAAATGCTCGGCCCGAGCCGATAATGACCACAATCAGCTGCGACGAAGCGATAGGCTGTATGCATAGCGTGCCATCAAAGCGCGGTCCCATCGCTGACCTCTGACGCCGCGCGCCGTACCACCGCAATCGAGCCCAATTCTGATGGATAACACGGGCCCTGCACGGACGTGGGACTGGTCCGTTGCGCCGGTACGAACGCGGATCGGAAACGGTAAACGCGAATCGGTGTTTCGTTAACATTTTACGATTAGATTCAGCAAGTTATGCGACCGGAATTGATAACACCGCACGCGCGCAGCACGTCGAATTCGGCAAAATTGACCCATTGCGGAAGATGCCGGCCGGCGGCATGATCGAGCCGCCAATATCAAAGCCTATTTTGCAGGCGCCCCTTAGGCTTTGGGAGCGATGATTGCACAGGCGCCGTTCGAATTGGACCGGGTATGCCTCGCAGTCTCGCAGAGTTTATGAGCAGCATGGACCTCACCGCCGTCGTTGTCTTGCTGGTCTTAGCGATCTCCGTCATCGTGATCATTGTTGGCCTCAGGATCGTGCCCCAATCACAGGTCTACGTTGTCGAGCGCTTTGGAAAGTTCGAGAAGATACTTCATCCGGGCCTCAACGTCATAATCCCGGGGCTGCAATACGTCGCACACAAAGTTTCAGTGCTTGAGCGGCAAATGCCGAGCTCCAACATATCTGTCATAACTGGTGACAACGTTCAAGTCGGATTGAACATTTCGGTCTTCTACCGGATCGTCAAGGCGGAGTTGGCGATCTACCGGATTGCGGACGTGGACGGCGCCGTAGCAACGACCACCGCAGCAATCATCCGCGCGGCTTGTGGTGAACTCGACTTCGACGATGTGCAATCGAAGCGCGAGTTTCTGAATAACAAGATCAAAGTCGAACTTGCGGAGGCCACCAAGATTTGGGGCATCGAGATCACGCGAACCGAAGTTCTCGATGTCATCGTTGATGAGGCCATCAGCTCGCAAATGCAGCAGCAGATGGCAGCCGAACGCGAGAAACGCGCAACCGTCCTCAAGGCGGAGGCGGAGCAGGAAGCGATACAGCGCCTTGCCGATGCCGAACTCTACAAGGCCGAGAAGGAAGCCCACGCTCGCCGACTGCGTGCCGACGCTGAGGCTTATGCGACGCGGACGTTGGCTGAAGCCATCGCGTCGAACGGCCAATCCGCATTGGACTTCGAAATTATGAGGCGCAAGGTGGAAGCCGTGGAAACACTTGGGGCATCCGGAAACTCGAAAGTCCTCGTGCTGCCAAGCGACGTGACAGGCGTGCTCGGCGGCCTTGAGACCTTGACGGAACTTGCGACGCGTCGCCGGAATGCCGATGATAGCGCATGACTGTGTGCTGAAAGTAAGCCCGGGAGGTATCTCGTGCTGGAACTGAACGAATGGTTGGCCGCCTGGCAGGTCTGGGCCATTGCAGGACTGGCGCTCATCATTGTGGACGTCATGCTCGACGGTAGCGGCTATGTGCTCTCTCTCGGGGTCGCGTGCTTTTCCATGAGCGCACTGGCGTTGATTGCTTACCTGACCGGCACAAATTTGATACCGGATTGGAAGATCGCCGCGCTCGAATTTGCAGGCTTTGCATTTCTGTCTATTTTCATCATCCGTCGGCTACGCCCCAGAAATAAGGACGGAGACGTCAACCAATACTAACGTTTGGCCGTTTGCTGCCCCTGGCAAGGTCCAGGCCAGTTACCGTGATTGAGAAAGCCCGGCGCAACGAGGGTCGCATGAGCACACTCTCTAAAATCGATGCGAAGCTGCTTCGGATCGCCTACGACGAGGCGCTCGCCGGGTACCATGAAGGTGGCTGCCCCATTGGGTCTGTGCTCGCCGAAGGCGATCGCATTGTCGCTCAGGGCCGGAATCAGCGGGTCCAGGCTGGCGATCCGATCGCACATGGTGAAATGGATTGCCTGAGAAAAGCGGGGCGGCAGACGTCCTATCGAAAGATGACGATTTACACGTCGTTAAGCCCTTGCATGATGTGCGCAGGCACAATCGTCCAATTCGGTATTCCCCGCGTCGTTATCGGCGAAAACACGACGTTTGGTGGCAATGAAGACTTCTTGCGCTCACACGGGATTAACGTTGTGATCGCAGACGATCCAGAGTGCATCGCTCTGATGACACGATTTATCCAGGAGAAGCCCGAGCTTTGGGCAGAAGATATTGCCGAGGAGTAACAGACTCTTACCGCTCCTGAGTTCTAATTTGAAATCAAAGACCTCTATCACTGGACTTGAAGCACGAGACGGAGATCTCATGGACAAGCCCGGCCACATCGTATTGGCCTCTCACCGCCCGTCCGGCACGGGATTCGTTGTCGAATGGGGCGCGCCCAATGCCCAGCAGCGCGGGCCGATTGTCGGGGGCTTGAGCAATGCCGCGCAGCGGAATGTCATCGGTGTTCACGCCGGCTCATACGGGATTTACCGCGCTCTTGCAGTCGCCGCCGGCTCATTGGACCCCATTCACAGGCCGGACCTGACAAATACCGACCCAACCGACGATATCGGGCCCTATCCGCAATGGGCAAATCCCGATCGTATCGTATCACTTGACCCCTACGGCCATCTGGTCGCGCGGGAGTATGCCGACCACATTGCCAACGGTGCTGCGATTCAGCCGACCATCGCAGTCACAAAGGCCCGCATCAACCTTAGTGAGTTGCGTGATGCCGTTCAGTCCGGCCGCCTCACGCCGGACGGAGACATCTTACTCGATAACGGCGACGTGAATGTTACAAAGGCTGCCATCGAGCCTGTTTGGTATTTGCCAGGGATTGCGAAGCGTCTCGACATCCCAGAACCCGACCTGCGACGCACCTTGTTTGAGCAAACCGGCGGCATGTTTCCAGAGCTTGTCACGCGCTCTGATCTAAAACTCTTTTTGCCGCCGATCGGTGGAATTACGATTTACATCATTGGCGATGCGGCAACCGTCAGTAAACCGGATCACGGCTTGACGTGCCGCGTTCACGACGAATGCAACGGCTCGGATGTGTTTGGCTCAGATATCTGCACCTGTCGACCGTACCTCATGCACGGCATCGAAGAGTGCATCCGCATGGCGCAAAACGGCGGTGCCGGTCTGATCGTCTACAACCGCAAGGAAGGGCGTGCACTGGGCGAAGTGACCAAATTCCTGGTCTACAACGCGCGCAAGCGGCAACCTGACGGTGATAGCGCCGCCACCTATTTCGAGCGAACAGAGTGCGTTGCCGGTGTGCAGGACAACCGCTTTCAAAACCTGATGCCAGATGTCTTTCATTGGCTCGGCATTACAAAAATCGATCGCTTCATATCCATGAGCGACATGAAGTATGACGCCCTGGTCGATCAGGGCATCGAGATTGTGGAACGCGTCCCGATCCCCGACGAATTGATTCCGCCTGACGCACACGTGGAAATCGATGCCAAAAAGGCTGCCGGTTACTTTGTGAACGAACAGGTCTCTGCACCAACCGAGCACGGAGACGTGAGGGGCCGAGGACTTGAAGACTATTAGTCAGCATAGCGAACACGAAGCCGCGTTGCGGCTTCTCAGCGCCGAGGCCGTTCGGGACCGCTGTTGCCATGTGCGCTCGGCCCGCGATCACCTGACGTACTTTCGCGTCCATGACGATCGGCTTGAGACGGTTGCGGACTACGTTCTTGAAACGACCCGTCAAAACTACCCGGACTTGAACATTCCCTTTCACGCCCGCTGGCGGCATTTTGTTTTTGACCAGGTTGATCGGTGGCAGCAACTCGCAGCGACAGTTAACGGCGACGCCGGGGAATTGGCGCGCAGCCGAATTGACCTGGTCGTGACCAGTGTCCTCCTGGATGCCGGCGCCGGCCCGGAATGGCGTTATCGCGATGCCAGAACCGGCAAGGATGTGCGGCGGTCGGAAGGTCTGGCTCTGGCAAGCCTGGATGGCTTTGCGGCTGGCCTTTTCTCCTCATCGGGCCGGACGAATCTCGTCGCGGATGCTGACGCGCTCAAGGCCATAACCGCCACGACACTCGGCGCGGCATTTCAGGTGACACCGGACAATCCGCTCCAAGGGTTGGAGGGGCGCGCCGCACTGTTACGCGCGCTTGGTGCAACGGTTGCACAACATCCGGAACTGTTTCCGGGCCAGGTTCCGCGCGTCGGCAATCTATTCAACTGGATCAAACAGGAGATGGGCGATGAGGTCGACGCCACCGACTTGCTCAATCTTGTCTTGCGCGCGTTCGGCGGCATTTGGCCGGGTCGTCTCACGTTGGGCGGCGTCAACCTCGGTGACACCTGGCAGCACCCGTCTGTGAAAGCCACCGATGGGACGGACGGCCTGATCCCGTTTCACAAGCTTTCGCAATGGCTGACATACTCGCTCATCGAGCCGCTCCAGGACACAGGGCTACGCGTGACCAACACCGACGGGCTCACAGGGCTGGCGGAGTACCGAAACGGCGGCCTTTTTGTTGATTTGGGCGCGCTTGAAGTGCGGGACCGGACGTTGCTGGATGTGGCGCATCATCCGGGAGACACCTTCATTGTCGAGTGGCGCGCGCTGACCGTTGCTTTACTTGACGAGGTGGCGATGATGATACGCCGCAAATTGAACCGGCGCCCTGAGGACCTGCCGCTCGCAAGTATCCTCGAAGGTGGAACGTGGTCAGCTGGCCGGCGCATTTCCGCGACCTTGCGTGAGGATGCAAGTCCGCCAATTCAGATCAAGAGCGACGGATCGGTTTTCTAGATCCGCGCAAACGAGGAGCTTCACGCCGTGACCGAAACGCTCACAGTGGTCAACCACCCACTCGTTCAGCACAAGCTCACGCTGCTGAGAGACAAGAACACGGCCACGTCCAAGTTCCGTCAGGTCCTGCGCGAGATCAGCCATTTGCTGGCCTACGAGGTGTTGCGCGATCTGCCGATGGCCACTACCGAGATCGAGACCCCGCTCGCACCGATGTCTGCGCCGTTCTTGGAGGGCAAGAAGCTTGTGTTTGTCTCAGTCCTTCGCGCAGGCAACGGACTGTTGGAAGGGATGTTGGACCTCGTTCCTTCGGCCCGTGTTGGTCACATCGGCCTGTATCGCGATCCGGAAACGCTGACGGCGATTGAATACTACTGCAAGCTGCCCGACGACATTGCCGAGCGCCCGGTCATTGCCGTCGATCCCATGTTGGCGACGGCAAACTCCGCCATTGCCGCCGTCGCGCAACTGAAGTCTGCCGGCGCAAACAACATGAAGTTTGTTTGCGTTCTGGCTGCGCCTGAAGGTGTGAGTGCGTTCTCGCGTGCGCACCCCGACGTCCCGATTTTCACCGCTGCTGTTGACGAGAGACTCAACGAAAAGGGCTACATCGTCCCAGGACTGGGCGACGCCGGCGATCGCATGTTTGGCACCAAGTAACGCGATCGATTCAACCGGAACGGACTGGGGGTGCGCAGGCTTTGGAGACGATCCGTCGAGTCAAAGCGCAACTGAGCCTACGCGCCGCAAACGGCAGCTCTCCTGGCGCACAACTGCGATATCACCCTCAGATTGCGACCCCGGCAGGCCTTAAGGACCTCACATGACGGACGCAGTGAGTACGGCAAGCAGAGTCGCGCAAACTGCTGATTGCAAGACACGATGTGCTCGTTCATTTTGTTGCGACCCGGCATCCCGCGGGTAGACATCATGATTTGGAGTATTCGTTTTGGCAGACTTGGACAGGCGTCGTTTCGCGACTGGCATCGCGAGTTTCATTGCAGCGGCCGCCACTACGTTTCGTGGTCAGTCTGCACAAGCGCAAGACGTTGCATCCCAAGCCGATGCGCGGCTTTGCAAACAGCGCGGTGGCCGTGTCGAAAGCAGAAATAGTGAGGCCGGCAAGAAGAACGGGCGCTTCTGCGTGCACGACGTCAAAGATCCCGCCTGCATCGAAGCATCGAAAGACAAGGACGAGCTTTGGACGTGGAATTATAAGACAGATAAATGCGAGGAGTCCGGTTGCTTTCTCACAACGGCCTGCTGCGAAGAGCTTGGGCTCGGCGATAACTGTTTTGAACTGCGAACGCTGCGGCACTTTCGCGATTCGTATTTGATGCACGCGCCGCAAGGCTCAGATCACGTGGCGGCTTACTACCAACTTGCCCCTAAGATATTGGCAGCTGTTCCGTCCAACAGGCGCAGACCGGAACTGCTGACTGTCTACGCGTACTTCATTCTGCCCAGCGTCTTGTGCACAAAACTCGGCCTGTATCGCACGGCACGCCGAATCTACACGGCTCTAATGAACCGTATGATCCGGAAACACCTCGCCTCTGACCATCCTTTGTTGACGCTCTAGATGTGATGCCTCAGGAGGTTGTTCGTTAGGACCGGAGGACGTTTTGAGGTGCCGACGGTGCATGGTCTATAGACTGCGCCGTGAGCCACTCGGTCAGCGCATGCCTTATCGCCACGTCACGACAGTAGAAAGACCGACATGGGCATGACACGCTCAGCGAGAGAAAACACGCCACGTGTTGGACATAAAACGTGCTGGAGGAATGCCTGATGCCGAATGACGCCGCGATGACAAACAAGAAGAAGGTGCTATCGACCGACACATTGGCCCCGGTTGCTCGCGCGCTGCTGGCCGAGCGTGACGATACGGAGCTGGTCACGTTTCCGAACCTGGCAACCCGCGAAGAGTTCCTGAAGGTGTTGGAAACAGAAGCACCGGTCTCGGCGTTTGTCCTGGGCCAGACGGTGATCAGTCATGACCAGATCAAGGCCGCCCAGAACTTGGAAGTGGTGGCGCGCGTCGGCGTCGGATACGACGCAATCGACATTCCGGCATTGAATGAGCACCAGCTCCCCCTCATGACCGTCGGCATAGCGAACTCGCCATCCGTTGCGGAACACGCGCTGTTCATGATGCTGTGGCTGGCCCGCCGCGCGCCCGAGGCCGACGCCATTGTCAAGGACGACCGCTGGAACGACCGCATGACCGCGATGCCGTTTGACCTCTACGAAAAAACCGCCCTGATTGTCGGTTTCGGTCGGATCGGCTCGCGCGCTGCAAAGCGCTGCGCTGCCATGGATATGACTGTGCAGGTCTACGATCCCTATGTCGACGCCACCGCGATCAAGGAGGCCGGCCACACGCACGTTACCGATCTCGACGCCGCAGTGGCCCAAGCGGATTTCGTGTCTCTGCACTGCCCGAAAAACCAAGAGACGTTGAACATGTTCAACGCGGATCGCCTCGCACGCATGAAGCCGGCAGCCTACCTGATCAACACGGCGCGCGGCGGCATTGTCGATGAAGCCGCACTCGATGCCGCACTTGAGAGCGGGCGGATCGCCGGCGCCGGTCTGGATGTCTTTGCGCTGGAGCCTGTTGAAGCAGACAACCCGCTTCTCAAGCGCGACAACGTCATCACATCCCCGCACATGGCCGGCGTCACCGTTGAAGCGCGGGACCGCATGGGCGTTGCGGCCATCAAGAACATCCTGAGCGTCTTCGACAACAACATCATCACCGAGAACGTGATCAACAAAGAGGTCTTGGCCCGTTAGCAAGGGACATTGGGGGCAGCGAACGACCACGAGTGTGGCTGAAGCGCGGCCCGCTCACGCACAACCGTTGGATCCGAAGTGCAACTCGATCGGCTCTCAAGACCGACATAGAGGTCCGGTCAGTACAGGGAGGCGACCCGGCCACCATCAATCGCGATCGCCTGCCCGGTGATGTAGCCGGCGGGCGCCGACGCGAGAAACGCACAAAGCGCGCCGAGTTCGGCCACGTTGCCAAGCCGTTTCATGGGCCCACTTGCCGCGTACGACGTCACGGCCTCGTCCTCAGTCAAATCCATCCTGCCGGCATGCTGGCGGACCACCGTCCGCATGGCCGGCGTGTCGAAGGGACCGGAGAGAATTGAGTTGATCGTCACGCCATCGGCCGCAACTTCTCGCGCTAACGTGCCCAGCGCACCTGCCAGCGCTGGCCGAAGACCGTTCGCACGACATCCAAGCAAGGAGATTTCCTTGCCCGATATGGAACTGAGGTTGATCACGCGCCCCCACTTGCGATCGACCATCGCGGGAATGCAGCGCTGCACGATATCGAGCGCAGGAATGACCATGAATTGAAACGCCTCGTGCCATGCTTGGATTGGCGTTTCCAGAAACGCGTCCGCTGCTGGGCCCGGCCCATTGACAACGACAATTGCCGGATGGCCGAACCGATCAATCACAGCTTCAAGCACCTGCTGACGATTTGCGCCGTTCGAGATATCGCCAGCGAGAAAACACGTCCCGTTTCCAAGTTCTCGTGCCGTAGCCTCGCCGTGGGCGACATCGCGACCCGTAATCGCCACGCGAACGCCCTCTGCGACAAGCGCCGTCGCGCAGGCGCGACCCAATCCCCGGGTACCGGCGATGATCAAGGCCGCTTTGCCCGATATCTGGAAATCCATATCCACCCGCCTCTTTGGCCACGACCTCCGAGACGAGGCCGTTGGAGCTTGTACAGCATTGCGCAGATGTAGATAATCCGAATAAAAAAATCGATTTCATTGCAAAACTTGCAAAGATGGTGAGATGGATATTGCCGTCAGCCTGCGCATCTTAGCGAACGTTGCGCGCCACAGCAGCTTTGCTGGTGCGGCACGCGATCAGACTGTCTCGACGTCGACAGTCATGCGCGCCATGGATGAATTAGAGCGGCGCGTGGGGGTCACGCTGCTTGCCCGATCGACACGGCGCGTCGAGCTCACGGAGGCCGGCCATCGGCTTCTTTCAGGCGGTGCGCCGCTTGTCGACGCATTGGACGCCTTGATTCAGGAGCTTCAGAAGAGCGACTCAGAGGTATCAGGCCATTTGCGCATAACCACGGCGCTAAGCTTTGGCCGCACCTTGTTCGCCGGGATCTTGCGTGACTTTCTTGATTGCAACGCCGGCATTGCCATCGATCTTGTGTCGAATGACAGCGTTATCGATCTCGATCAGAGCCGTGTCGACGTCGCAATTCGGATTGCCGATCCGGTACAGGCGCCCGATCTCATTGCCCACGAACTGAGCCCAATGCACCGTTGCGTCTGCGCAAGCCCGACCTATGTTGCGCACTACGGACGGCCGGAACATCCGGACGATCTTCAGCAGCACAGTTGCCTGTTGTTTCGGCCTATGCTGCCAAGAGATCCGTGGGCGCCGGTCTCAGACACATGGACGTTCGCGCAAGGCGGGAAAGACGCCGGCACCATACGGGTTCGCGGCAAAATGAGTGGCAACGATGCTGACGCGCTGGTCTCCGCCGCCCGCGAAGGTCTCGGCATCGTCATGATGCCGGACTGGCTCATTGCAGATGATGTATCGGAAGGCCGATTGATACGTCTGCTAGCTGACTTCGAAGTGTCTCAGCGGCCTGGACCGAAATCACTGCACATTGCGTACCCGCAACATCGTCGTCACTCCCGCAAAGTCCAAGCGTTTGTCAGTCACGTTCAGCGTCACTTCAAGGCGACAGCTGACGTTTCGCGCGCATAGTCCGGCGGGCCTGGATCGCTGGCTAACAGGGTATTGACAACGCTGTAGTTGCTCAATGCGTGGAACCTGCTAGACCCCGGCGCAAGAGTTCGTACGGCTGCGACTTGCTGAGGACGCATCAATGCGAAGACACAAACGTTTCTGCCGTGACACGCGCGGCCACTCTCATTTCCCGGGCGCCATCTCCTGCGGGGTTTGCGTATGACGCATCGCATTATTCCGGTCGATCCGTTCGATCTCGTGATTTTCGGCGCAACGGGCGATCTTGCACGTCGCAAGCTCCTGCCGGGGATGTACTACCGCGATGTGGACGGTCAGTTGCCGGACACGGCGCGGATCATCGGCTGCGCCCGCACGGACCTCACGATCGAACGCTACAGGGATATGGCGCGTGAGGCGATCGAGGCATCGGTTGCGCCGCAAAGCCGCGATCCGGCCGCTCTTGAGCGCTTCCTATCCCGCTTGGACTATGTGCAGAACGATGTCTCCGATGCCGATGGCTGGCAAAACTTGAAACGAGTCCTCGACGATGCGCCAGAGAGCACAATCCGCGTATCTTACCTGGCTGTCGGCCCGTCCCTTTTCGGCCCAATCGTTGATGCGCTGTCGGAGCACGGCCTCGCGGGCGGCGCACGCCTGGTGGTCGAAAAACCATTCGGCCACGACGGCGCAAGCGCGCAAGCGCTGAACGACCGCATTGGCGCCGTGTTTCCCGAGGACTGCGTCTACCGGATTGATCACTATCTCGGCAAAGAGACGGTGCAGAACTTGATCGCGTTGCGGTTCGCCAACGCGCTGTTTGAGCCGCTCTGGAATGCGCGCCATTTCGATCACGTGCAGATCACCGTATCGGAGTCGCTGGGTGTCGAAGGGCGAGGCGCCTACTACGACCGCGCCGGCGCCATGCGCGACATGATCCAGAACCACCTTCTGCAATTGCTTTGTCTGACGGCGATGGAGCCGCCGCATCGCTTCGAAGCCGACGCTGTGCGGGACGAGAAACTCAAGGTGTTGCGCGCATTGCGTCCGCTCACCGGCCAAGAGGCGCTGAAGGCCACCGTTCGCGGCCAATATCGCGGCTACACGCAAGAGGTCGAAAACCCACAAACCACGACCGAAAGCTTCGTTGCGCTGAGAGCCGAAATCGGGACGTGGCGATGGGCGGGCGTTCCGTTCTACCTGCGCTCCGGCAAGCGGATGCGAACCCGCCTTTCGGAAATCGTGCTGACGTTTCGCCAGACACCGCATCAGATCTTTTCCGATCTTACCGCGCCTGTCACGCCGAACGCGCTGGTCATCCGGTTACAGCCGGATGAAGGCATTACACTCTCCATAACAACCAAAGATCCCGGGCCCGGCGGGTTCCGGATGCGCAATACGCCGCTGGATATGAGCTTCGCCGAGGAGACGGGCTGGCGGATGCCGGACGCATACGAGCGGCTGGTGCTCGATGTGATCCGGGGCAATCAGACGCTGTTTATGCGGCGCGACGAAGTCGAAGCCGCCTGGGCGTGGGTCGACCCGATTATCGCGGCTTGGGACGAGGCCGGCACGCGCCCGGAACCCTATGATGCTGGCAGCGACGGCCCGCACGGCGCACAAGCGCTCGCGATGGCGGATGGCCACCGCTGGCGGGAAGTCGACGGCTAGATCGTATCGGGTCGGATTTTGACCCGGAACCGTTCGTTGCTCTCTACCGTCGGTCAACGTCGCTGGAGGGACGCATGTGCGAACGGAGGACGACCAGAGCCGCACCGGGTGACCACAGAATGAGATGCGAGTTCATGGCATGAAACTGGAGTCCTATAGCACAGACACGATTGATACGCTGCTGGCCGAACGTGTTGCGCGCCACTTGACCGATGCCGTCAACACGAAAGGTTGGGCGAGCTTGGCCGTGCCGGGTGGCACGACACCGGCACCGTTCCTGACCGCACTTCGTCATTATGATATCGACTGGTCGAACGTTCGCGTAACTCTGACAGATGAGCGTTGCGTACCGGCGGACAATCCACGCTCCAACGGCCGGCTCGTTTCGGAAACGCTACTCCAGGGACCAGCCCGCGCGGCCGAATTTGTCGGGCTCTACGATGGCTCGGACACGACCATCCACGTTTCTGACGCCTTGCGATCGCGGGTGCTGCCACTCGATGTTTGCGTGCTCGGCATGGGCGAGGACATGCACACCGCGTCCCTGTTCCCGGGTACCGACGGGCTTGCGGACGCACTCGACCCGACAGCCAACACCGTCATGGCCCGAATGACCGTGCCCGGCGTGCCAGAAGCCCGCCTGACGCTGACGGCCGCCGCGCTTACTCGCGCTGCCAATGTCTATCTCTTGATCAAAGGTGCTGCCAAACGCGCCGCCCTGGACCGAGCGCTTGCCGAAAGCGACGCCCAAAATGCGCCCGTACGCGCAATCCTAGACGCTGCGCAAGAGGCGACTGTCTTCTATGCCGACTGAGTTTCGAAGGAGCAGGACGTGACACATCCAACAGTCCGCGACGTGACAGACCGCATCATCGAACGAAGCCGGAAGACGCGGCAAGTATATCTCAATCGCATGGCACAGGCGCGGGTGCACGGCGTCGCGCGCGCGCATCTTGGATGCTCCAATCTCGCCCACGCCACGGCCGGCATGCCGGCCGTGGCGAAGCAGGCCCTGACGCGCAACGACAAGCCGAACATCGGAATCGTGACGGCCTATAACGACATGCTCTCGGCACACCAGCCGTTTGAGCGGTTTCCCATGCTGATCAAACAGGCGGCCGACGAATTCGGCGCGACGGCGCAGGTCGCAGGCGGTGTGCCGGCGATGTGCGATGGCGTAACCCAGGGCGAGCCGGGCATGGAGCTATCGCTGTTTTCCAGGGATGTTATCGCCCTGTCCGCCAGCGTGGCCCTGTCCCACAATTGTTTCGATGCGGCAGTGTTTCTGGGCATGTGCGATAAGATCGTCCCAGGCTTGGTGATTGCGGCGGCCGCGTTCGGGCATATTCCAGCGGTGTTCCTGCCGGCGGGGCCGATGCCGTCTGGCCTGTCCAACGATCGGAAGGCAGAAACACGCCAACAGTTCGCCCGCGGAGAGATCGGGCGAAAGGAACTGCTGCGTGCCGAAATGGCGAGTTACCACAGCCCGGGCATCTGCACGTTCTACGGCACCGCCAACACCAACCAAATGCTGATGGAGGTCATGGGCCTGCAACTGCCGGGATCGAGTTTCGCCAATCCCGGCGCATCCATTCGCGATGCGATGACGCTTGAGGGCGCCAAACAGGTCCTGACTTTGACCGCCCAGGGCGAGACCTACACACCGACGTGCGAAATCCTGAGCGAGCGTGCGTTCGTCAATGGCGTCGTTGGACTGCACGCCACGGGCGGCTCGACCAACCTCGCAATTCACTTGATCGCAATGGCCCGCGCCGCGGGAGTCATTTTGACGTGGGAGGACATATCAGACCTTTCAGAGGTCACCCCGTTGATCGCACGAGTCTACCCAAACGGGTTGCGCGACGTGAACCACTTCTATGCCGCCGGCGGACTGCAATATCTGGTTGGTGAACTGCTTGATGCCGGCTTGATGCATGACGATGTGCGAACGGTTGCCGGTGACGGATTGAGCCGGTACACGCGCGAACCGAAGCTCAAGGACGGACGTATTGTTTGGGAGAACGGCACGCGCGACAGCCTGGATGACGGCATCCTGCGCCGCGTCGACAACCCGTTTCAACCAACCGGCGGCCTCGTACTGCTTGAAGGCAATCTTGGCACCTCGGTGATCAAGATTTCCGCGGTGAAACCCGAGCACCGGTCCATCTCGGCGCCGGCAAAAGTGTTCCACTCTCAAGAAGCCGTCAAAGCCGCGTTTATGGATGGTGAATTAGAAGAGGACTTCATCTGCGTCGTGCGTTTCCAGGGGCCGCAGGCGAACGGCATGCCGGAACTGCACTCGCTAACCCCAATGCTGGGCGTTTTGCAGGGGCGTGGCCACAAGGTCGCGTTGGTTACTGACGGGCGCATGTCCGGCGCGTCCGGCAAGATACCGGCGGCGATCCACCTCACGCCGGAAGCCGTGAGCGGTGGACCGATTTCGCTGCTGCGCGACGGCGACGTCATCCACCTCGACGCCGAGGCAGGCACATTACGGACAGACGCGGATCTCAGCACGCGAACCCCGGCCGATGCGGACTTAAGCGGCAACGAGACCGGCATCGGGCGCGAACTGTTCCAGCCGTTTCGCACGGCAGTCGGCTCAGCTGCGGATGGCGCGAGCATCTTCTTTCGGGAGAACGTCGCATGAGCAGTTCCCGGCCATCGCTCGAGGCTCATGCCGCGCGGCTGCAGGGCACGACGTTACGCGAGCTATTCGCCCATGATCCGGCCAGATTCGACGCCCTCTCTTTTCACCTCGACGACCTCCTAGTCGATTTCTCGAAAGAGAAAATCGACGCAGAAGCGCTCACGGCGCTGTTGGAGCTGGCACGGGAGGCCGGCGTTGAAGCCGCCAGGGACGCCATGATCTCCGGCGCACATTGGAACATCACGGAGGACCGCGCAGTCCTTCATATGGCGCTGCGCGGGGGCGCTGAGCCGCCCGCCGGCGATGACGTCGACGGCACATTGGCGCGCATGCTCGCGTTCGCCGAGCGCGTTCGCAGTGGAGCGTATGCGGCCGCCGGCGGTCCATTCACCGACGTCATCAATATCGGCATCGGTGGCTCCGACCTCGGCCCGGCCATGGTTGCCCGCGCGCTGGAGCCGGATCGAGATGGCCCACGCCTGCACTTCGTGTCGAACGTCGACGGCGCGCATCTGGCCGACGTGACGAAGACGCTCGACCCGGCACGAACGCTGGTCATCATCGCATCGAAGACATTCACGACGCTTGAAACGATGATGAACGCGCGCTCCGCCCGCACGTGGCTGCAATCCGCTGTCGGCGATGATGCGGGCCGCCATATGGCGGCTGTCTCAACCAACGTTGCCGGCGCAACAGAGTTCGGGATTGAGGAAAGTCGCGTATTTGGTTTCTGGGACTGGGTCGGCGGACGATATTCCGTTTGGTCGACAATCGGCCTTCCGGTTGCGATCGGCATTGGGGAAAAGGATTTTCGCGCGTTCCTGGCCGGTGCTGCGGACATGGACCGGCATTTTTGCGAGGCATCGCTGGAGCAAAACCTGCCTGTCCTGCTGGCGATGATTGGAGTTTGGCGGCGGAATGCCATGGGTTGGCCGACGGTCGCGCTCATTCCGTACGACCAGCGTCTCGAGCGTTTCGCGGCGTACGTTCAACAGCTCGACATGGAAAGTAACGGCAAGCGCACAACGCGCGACGGCAAACCGGTCAGCGCAAACACCGGTCCCGTGATCTGGGGCGAACCGGGGACAAACGCACAGCACTCGTTCTTCCAGCTCTTGCACCAAGGCACGGATGTCGTCCCGATCGATTTTATCGCCGCTGCGAATGGGCGAGACGCAGCCGCTGACCATCACACGGCCCTTCTGGCGAACTGCTTGGCGCAGGGCCAGGCACTTGCGTTCGGGCGCAGTGAAGACGAGGTGCGCGCACGGTTGGCCTCAGCCGGTGCAAGCGCCGAAGATGCTGATCGGCTCGCACCGCATCGCACGTTTCCTGGTGATCGCCCATCGACCACAATCCTGCACCGGTCCCTTGATCCGTTCACACTCGGCCGCCTGATTGCGCTCTATGAGCACAAGATCTTCGTCCAAGGCGTTGTGTGGAACATCGACAGTTTCGATCAATGGGGTGTTGAACTGGGCAAGGAGTTGGCAGTTGCGCTGCTGCCGATGTTGTCAGGAAGCATGAGCGACGATCTTGATGGATCAACCGCCGGATTGATTGCAGCAATTGGGGAGAGGCAGGCATGAGTCATCTCAGCATTCAGGACATCTGCAACCTCGCGCCTGTCGTTCCCGTGCTTGTTATCGACAACCCGGACAAAGCTGTGCCGCTCGCGAAGGCTCTGGTTGCCGGCGGTCTGAAAGCGCTCGAAGTCACATTGCGCACACCAGGGGCGTTGACGGCAGTTCGTGCCATGGCGGAAGCGGTCCCGGAGGCGGTTGTCGGCGTGGGCACACTGCGATCCGCGGAAGCCGTACGCGAGGCTGTCAGTGCCGGCGCGCGTTTTGGGGTGTCACCTGGCTTGAGCTCATCAATTCTCGACGCGGCCGAGACGGCCGGGCTGCCGATGCTACCCGGCGTTGCGACCCCGTCTGAGGCCATGGCCGCAGCGGAAAGAGGGTTTGAGATTCTCAAGTTCTTCCCGGCCGAAGCCAACGGTGGGGTCTCAGTGTTGAAAGCCTGGGCCAGCCCGTTAAGCGGTTTGCGCTTTTGCCCGACCGGCGGCGTCAACGCCAAGAATGCCTCGGACTATCTGGCGTTGCCGAACGTCGTCTGCGTCGGCGGATCCTGGGTCGCACCACAACAGGCGATTGATGAGGACAACTGGGCGGAGATTACGGCACTCTCGAAGAGCGCCAGTGAACTCACGGCTTGATTGGTTGTTCTCGCTCCCGGGCTGTTCCGGCCTGGGTACCGTCCTGCCAGGATAGACCGCGCTCAAGTAGCGAGCGCTTGTCGCGAGCGGTAGCGCACGTAAAGATTCGCTCGAGCCGCGAGCCTGCGAGCGTGCGAACAGCGCAAACTAAAGACTCTCTTCGCTCACGGGCTGTTCCGGCCTGCGGCCGGGCCCTCCGCGGGGGCGGCGCAACGCGCCGGGCCGCAGGCGCGGCCTGGGGTGCCAGACGGCTGGCCCGCGCTGGTTGTTTATCGCTCACGGCCCGGGATCATTCTGCCAAGATAGCCAGCGCTCGAGCCGCGAGCCTGCGAACAGCGCAGTTCAAGTCCATAAAGCGCGGATGCCAAAAAACGCCGTATCTTTGAGTCTGCGGGCGATGCCCTGCCACCAGCTTGAGCGCGGATCCGAGCAGTACGTCATTGACAAGACAATGCGACGCTCACCGGCCGCCAGCGGCGTCGCCCGATGCAGCACCTTGGCTCCTTCAAAAATCAGAAGCCCGTTTGGAGGCGTGGCAAACTCCGACACTGAGTCTGGGTGCTTGATCTGAAAGCGCGTCGAGGACAGTGAGCCTGGCTCGCATCCGCGATTCACAATCGGCAAGAGAACGGTGAAATGTCGCCCACGATAGAAGTTATGATCGTAGTGCCAGTCGATATGATCTCCCGGCCGATCATAGATCAGCAGCGAAAGGGAACTTTGATCATTAATCGGTGTCGGACGCACGGGCATGCCGACAACGTTGGAAACGGCATCGCGCATCTGCTGAGATGTGTAGAGCTGCACGATCGTTGGCGCTTGCGCGATCAGTGTTTCATAAGCGATCGTCCCACCCTTTTTGTGCGTCGGCACATAACTGCGCTCAACGCCGCTGAGCGCGGCCGCCTCTGCAGCAATCGCGTGAAACGTCTTGTCGTCAACGATGTTCGTCAGCTGTGCGAAGCCCTGCTCGAACCCGATGCCTTCGCGGTATGCGTGATGACTTATCTCAACGCTCGCTCCAGACGCTAAGGCGTCCTGTTGCGCGGAAAGGACTGCGTAGAGCCGCTGCCGTCGAACATACAGGACAACAAACGTGGTTGTTGCCAGCATCAGCACTAACAGTGCTATCACTGCGCCCACGTTCGGCAGCGTCACCATGGTTATTGTCCCCGTATCGCCAGTGGTCATGAGAGGTCGTCGATTCGCGCGTCACATGGATGTCGGGCCACACAGTTGCAAGACACATGCAAGGCACAAGATGTCATTGCGAAGCGACAGTTTTGACAAAGACACAACCGCTCAAGTTCCAGTCCAGGACGATCATACGTTATCCGCACACGCGATTTCATTGGGCGACGCCTACGCGGAAACGTATGAGGACTCAATGTGACCCAATCAACCGCATAGCTGCCAGAACCGCGTCGCACGACCCAGCAAGCGCAATTCAAGCGACGCGACGCAAAACATCTTTGCCACGGAAACAGTTCAAAGTGCTGGCCGAAGTACTGGGCCAAAATTGATGCATAGGACGTCATGAGACGCGATGACACCGGGCAAACTGTTCGCATGAAGTCGCGTGACCAGCGCACGGTTCGCAGCACGAACGCCAGTCGTCACGTCGCACGAACGAGAGTTGCGTACGCAAGCGGTCGCACATGGCGGTCATTGCTACGGCGAACCACCGCTTACACCGTACGTCAGGACGACACGGCTGAGTATATCGGTCAGGCAAGCCGGCCGTCGCTACAGAGACGTCCGGCCACCAACACGGGGGATCATGGGTGGCCGGTAAACCAGGAACGGGCAGGGGTGTGGGATAGCTTGGGCGAAGTCAAAACAGCTCTATGCCCGCTGCACGCTAAGTCCCAGATTAGCCAATACGCCGGCAGCGTGCACAATCTCGTCCTTCATACGTAATCGTTTACGCTTTAGCGCTTGCAAGCGGAGACTGCAGGGGTAGGGCCGGGTTAGCTCCTGCTGGATCTTTGCGTTCAGGATATCCGTCTTGGCCTGTAGCGACTTTAGGCGTGCGTGCATGGGCGATCCTCCTTGTCTGGTTCGGATAATCGCGATTTGGCGTCGCATGTCGCATTGTGGAAATTGAAACTTTGACCATATGCGATAGAAAATATCAATGGAGATCCGCTTGCCCCGCCGCCCGAGCCTGCGACAGCTTGAGTACCTGCTTGCGATTTCCGAACACCGTCATTTCGGCGAGGCCGCGAAGAAGGTGGCTGCCTCCCAGCCGACGCTTTCTTTGCAATTGCAGGCACTGGAGGACGCGCTTGGTGCGCGCCTTGTTGAACGCAATCGCAACAATATCGGGCTGACCCCGTCCGGTGAGACTGTTGTTGAGCGCGCGCGCGAAATTCTCCTGCAGGTCGACGAATTGGTGGCCGCTGTACACCGGGAGCGCGAGAATCTCGGCGGTTTGATCCGACTTGGAACGGGACCAACGGTTGGTCCGTACATCCTGCCGAAAATCGTGCCCCAGTTGCACGCTGAGTATCCGACGGTTCGCATCTACATCCGAGAGGAATTGCCGGCGAGATTGGCAAAGCTCGTTGCGGATGGAAGCCTCGACCTCGCGCTTGTCGCTCTACCGGCGCACGACGACCAACTGCATGCCGAGGAAATCGGGCAGGAACAGCTCCTGATCGGCTTGGCACACGATCACCCACTCGCGCGCTTCAAGCGGATACCGCCGGAGTATCTCGCCGGCGAAAAGTTCCTCACACTCGGCCGCGGCCACCGCCTGTATGAAGAAGTCGATCGCCTCGCCGCACGGCACGGCGCTGAGATTCTTCAGGACTATGAGGGCACGAGCCTTGATGCGCTACGCCAGATGGTGGCCCTCGGTATGGGACTATCCGTGTTCCCAAGCTACTACGCGGCATCCGAAATCGCGTCTGACCGGAGTGTCGTCCTTAGGCAGTTACGCGGTGAGATCCTGGTCCGAAAACTCGGCTTCATCTGGCGCCCATTTGCCGTTCGCACCGCGGACTTCACGCAGCTTGCCACGATCGCATATCACGCGCTCAAGACCGTTAAACCCGAATCTGGTGATTGATTTTTTCGATCACGACACGCTTTCGATCACGACAAACCGGGGAAGAGAATTGACCTCAGCCTTGTCACTCCCCACATGCGAAGCGAACTGCTTGCAACGTGACGTCCGGTGGCGCCCGGCCGGAGCGCGACGTTTTAGAACCACGACGCATTCTCCGATACAGGCCAACCTCCGAACCGCAAGTGCACGATGTGTGAGCTGGGTGATGCACGCCGCACACACACGATAATGGAGTGCTTATGAACGTCGTTTTGAGCTTAATCGGCTTTGTTCTTGTCGTGCTGTCGATTCCCATCGGCGCGCTAACGCCGTTTATTCCGATTGGCTTGCCGATGGCCCTGATCGGACTTGTCCTGATTGGCCGCAACTCACGCTTCGGCAAATCGCTGATTGTTACATCGGCACGCCGGTATCCGCGTACACGGCAGCTGTACTTGAGACGCTTACGCCCGGTTTTGATCCGTTAACGACGTCGCACAGTCCAACTGCAAGACCAACAGACGACCGGCATCAACATAATTCGACGACGATCGAAGCAAATCTGTTAGACCACCTCTAGTATCCACATCGAGGTGGTCTCAATGGTAAACACGAACCAGATCGCAGAAATCGGGCTTTTGGTCGGTGAGCCGGCACGCGCCGCGATCCTGACGGCCCTGATGGATGGCCAGGCGCTGACGGCGACCGAGCTGGCCCGATGTGCAGGGGTCACCCCGCAAACGGCAAGCAGTCATTTGTCGAGACTGACGGCTGCCAACTTGCTGACGGTGCAGAAGCAGGGACGGCACCGGTATCACCGCCTGGCGAATGCCGACGTGGCGAAGATGCTGGAAGGCATCATGCAGATCGCCGCCGGCACCACACCACAACCACGGAAGATCGTCTTGGGCCCGCGTGATACGGCGCTCCGAAAGGCACGCACGTGTTATGATCATTTTGCCGGCCAGCTGGGCGTCGCAATTGCCGACTCGCTGGTCAGTCGCGGAGCCATTGAATTCGACGACGATGCCGGCCTGATAACGCCCACCGGATTCGCATGGCTTTCCGAACTTGGCATTGAACTCAACCCGCAAGGCAAACGATCGAACCGGCCGTTTTGCCGTCCGTGCCTGGATTGGAGCGAGCGACGACCTCACGTGGCAGGCAGGCTGGGCAAGGCGATTTGCGCGCATTTCATGGAGCGAAAGCTTGTTCGTCGGATCACAAATACTCGGGCTCTTGAGGTCACACCGAACGGGCGAATTGCACTCCGCGATATGTTTGGCATCCGCGATTTCTAAGACCGGTCACGGTTGACGGCTCGCACGCCAACCCGCGATCCCGTGTTAGTGCTCACCGTCAATGTAATCCACACGATCATGCACGCGCCGTGAGTCCTGTGGTGCCTGATCGCGATCGAACATCCCATAGTCTCGGATGACACTTGCAACCCTAAGCCGATAATTCTCGAAAATCGCGTTACGGCCGGCCTGTTGCGCGCTACGATGCTTCTCAAGTGAGCGCCAAGCAGCGATCGCCGCCTCGTCCCGAAAGAACGATAGCGACAAGATCTTGCCTGGATGTGTCAGACTCTCGAACCGCTCGATGGAAATGAAGCCATCAATCTCTTCCAGCAGCGGCCGCAAATCTGCGGCGATGTCGAGATAAGCCTCTCGCCGTCCGTCCTTTGGCTCGACCTCAAAGATGACTGCAATCATGGTGTGACCATCTTGCCGTGTGGGAGGGAGACATTCTTTAGGAAGATGCGATCCTCCCGTCGAATGAACATCTCGCGTTGTGCGAACTGATAGTTCTCACGTCCTTGTGGATCAGCCGCCAGCCGCGCGCGGTATGCCTCATAGTCCGCCAAACTCGCAATATTATAGACGCCGAATCCGGTGGTGGTGGAGCCCTCATGCGGCGAGAAATACCCGATCAGATCCGCACCACAACGTGGGATCACTTGCCCCCATGTCACGGCGTACTGATCGAACTGGTCCTTTTTGTAGGGATCGAGTTCATAGCGAATGAAACAGGTGATCATCACGGCCTCCGATTTCTGACAAACGGACGATGCCATGTTGGCGACAAAGATTGCTTCGGCGCGCACCGAAGTATCCCGACTGCGAGTGAGACGGCATGCAACAAGGCCACGGCGTCGATACAAAGCCGTGACCGAACTCGAGCGCGCCGTCACGCGTCGACCGCGTTATGCCCTCGCATTCGGCAATGCAACAAACCGCATCCAGTGGTTGTTCAAGGACTCGACTAGATCCAGCATCTCATCAAACGAGCCCGGCTTGGAGATGAACGCGCTTACGCCGAGCTCATACGTTCTCTCGATATCATTCTCGGCGTTTGATGTCGTAAAGGCGATCACGGGAATACGCTTCAGCGCTGGATCGGTTTTGATATGCATAAGCGCCGTACGGCCGTCCATTCTCGGCATATTGAGGTCAAGCATAACCAGGCCCGGCGGATCGCAATCCGCGAACGGACCTTCACGGCGAAGGTAACTTAGCAACTCCTCCCCGTTTTCTACAAAGATGACGGGATGCACAAAGCCGGTTTCCTTGAACGCATCTGATATGAGGAAGCGGTCGTCAGCATCGTCCTCTGCAATCAGCAGCGGAATCGGTCGTGAGCGTTTGGTCTGAGGTTCGACCGGAACAGTACGCGAATGATCGGGTTCCGCGTCGGTGTTCGCACGGCACATGGCGGACAATGCACCCTGTCTCCGCCTCAATGTCGGCTTATCGTCAATTGACGAGCCCGCGCTTACGACTTGCGCGCGGGACGGCGTGACGCGCTTTGGCTCAGTCTCGAACTTGACCCCGACGCGGCTGCTCGCTCGCCATATCACCACACAGTCCGCTCGCAGACCGTCCAACTCGACAAGCAACTCAAACGTATTCGGAATCGCCGTAGCTTCTGAAACTTGAAGACGGGCTCCTGTCTCGGAGATGTCCCGGACAACGCAGGGCACAGTCACGTGCTGGCAATCAAATACAATAACTCCGCCCTTGAGCATCCGGCGCCTCTGGCTATCGCGATTTTCGCCAGCCACCACGTGGGTCAAAGTCATTAGAAAACTACCTTCGATCTCCAGCTCAATAAAGGATCACAGTAATGCAAAATACCTAAAAGAAGAAATAAACACGTATTTTGACTGAATTTGTCCTTTATAAAACATAAACATCATTGAGCGTACCGTGATTTTGCGAGACGGCCTCATCACGCCGTTAGGCCGATGGATGTTTAGGCATTCCTGCGCGGTGTATTGAGATCAGGATAATCCTTATAATCAGATCCCTTATCACGATGGGTCGATCGCATTCAACGGCAGCTCGCCCCGAAACACCCGTTCGATGTTCTCGGCAATGAACGCAGCGCGTGCATCCAACATGCCGTCGGTCCAGCCTGAGACGTGCGGAGTCATGAGAACGTTATCCAACTTGTGGAATGGCCGCGTCGCAGGCAGCGTGGCATCGGCCGTCTTGGGGTACTGGTACCAGACGTCAATAGCAGCGCCGGCAATGCGATTTGATGCCAGAGCATCGTAGAGCGCGTCTTCATTTACGATTTCACCACGTGCAACATTGATGAGATATGTGGTCGGCTTCATCAGAGCAAACCGCTCGGCTGTAAACACATGGCTTGTCGCGTCTGTCACTGGCAACGTGACAACCACGAAATCAGCTTCGGTGAGGATTTCATCCATACGATCGAGACCGACGACACGTGCGACGCTATCGGGCTTCGCCGCACCAAGATCACGACGGACCGCTAAAACACGCATGCGGAAAGCAGCGGCGCGGTGCGCAACGGCCATCCCGATATGGCCGAGCCCAAGCACCACCATCGTCTTACCGGTGAGTTCCTGGGCGAGCGGCGGCGGCGGGCGCCCGACGACCCACTGGCTCTCCCAGTTGCCTGCGCGCAATTCCCTGTCCAGCCGTACAAACGATCGCGTCAGCGCAATCATCGCACCCAGCACGTACTCTGCGATACCGGCTTCATGCCCATACACATTCGCAAGCAACAGTCCGGCTTGCAGGGCCGAACGATCGATCCGCTCAAGACCGGCACCGGGCACCTGGACGAGTTTCAGCTTCGGGGCTGCATCAGCCATCTCCTGAGTGAAGCCCATGGAGACCAACACATCGACGTCACGCAAACGCGCGGTAATCGACGCTTCGTCATCCGTGATAACATCACATGGTCGTGTGAGGCGCGACCTCACCGGTTCCGCGAGCTGTGCCGAGAACGACCCAGCGAAAGCAATCCGAATACTCATTGCCTAATCTGTCCTTATCCACCTGACCTTGCGGGCTGCGCCAGCGCGTGCAGGATTGATGATCAGCGGCGATGAGACAACTACATCCCAGGTAGTCATGAGCGGATCGGTCACATTTGGAAGGCGACTGTCGAAATGGCGCAAGAGACGCGGCTTGTCGCAACTGGAACTCGCGCTTGCTGCAGCGTGCTCACAACGTCATGTCAGCTTTCTTGAGCTTGACCGCACGCAGCCGAGCCGAGACATGGTGCTCCGCTTGTCAGACGCACTCGACCTGCCGCTACGCCAATCCAATGCACTGCTGTTGGCGGCCGGGTTTGCGCCCGTCTGGGCCGAGAGCGATCTGAGCGCCGAGGCGCTCGCGCCGATCCGCCAGGCGCTCAACTTCATGCTGACGCAGCAGGAGCCATTTCCGGCCGTTGTTGTCGATCGTCGATGGAACCTGCTTCAGGCGAACACCGCCGCGACGAAACTTGTTACATTCCTGACAGGCCCAATCGCGGCTGGCACACCCATAAATCTAGCGGACGCACTCGTCGCACCGGACATCCTGCGGCCGTACCTCATGAATTGGCCCGACGTTGTCGCGTACTTCATTCGCACCATCGAGGCGGATGAGAACGCCGACAGTTCACAACAAACGGCGGAACTTCTTGCACGACTGAAGACTTATCCCGACGTATCAACGATACGCGATGACCAGACAACGTCCCTGCCGGACGGGCCTGTTCTGCCAATGCACTTCGAGAAGAACGGAACACACCTGCATCTCTTCACGACTGTTGCAACGTTAGGCACACCCCAGGACATCACCCTTCAAGAGTTGAGAATCGAATGCTTTTTCCCGATGGATGATGCAACGGCCGACGTCTTCCGCGCCTGGGCCGCAGAACGTGGCACCGAGGTATAGCGCAACGGACATTGGCATCGACGGCCCTTGATCGTGACCGCTCCGTTCACCGCGATTTTGCAAGCTCCTCGGCCAGAATGTCGAACACGACACGTATACGGCGGCTGGTCTTGAGTTCGCGGTGGGTCACAAGCCAGATTGGAATCAGCACCGATGGCAGGTCCGGCAGGATTTGCTCAACATTCGGCGTCATGTCGGCGATGTCGCGCATTGCGACGCCGACGCCAAGCCCCAGTTTGACCATTTCCCAACCCGCAACGGAGTTCTCGGACAAAAGTGGGAAGTTCTCCTGAGTCACGGTAATTCCCAACTTCCGCAACTCGGAAATGAAACGATCGCTCTGATCGAAACCTATGAAATCCGCGCCGGAGAGATCTTCCGGCGTTCGCGGTCGGCCGTTGCGCGCAATCCAATCGCATGATGCATACAGATGGCCGGACGACTCGCGCGTCAGTTTCGCGACGAGATCGGGCTGATCCGGCCGAACGTGCCGGATTGCAATATCGGCCTCGCGGCGACGCAGGTCGCTTATCGCATTCGACGAGACGATCTCAAGCGTCACCAGCGGCGCCGCTGCACGGACGCGCTGGAGCAAGGGCGGCAGGAGATGCACGGAAAAGCCATCACTGGCAGAGATCACCACTGTACCATGCGCCGCCTGCGATCGACCAGAAGCAACGAGCGCGACCCGCTCGGACGCGACGCCCATCTCGCGCACTTCATCGAGAAGATCGAGCCCCGCCTGTGTGATGGCGAGCGACTTGCCGATCCGCTCAAACAAGGTCACGCCGAGGTGTTCCTCAAGCGCCATCACCTGGCGCGAGACGGTCGGCTGAGTCAGCCCCAACTCTCTCGCTGCCGCCGACAGCGAGCCCAGTTCTGCCGTGATCCAGAACGCGCGCGCCTGATTCCAATCAAAGGACATGCTCGATTGCTTCAGCTATTTTCGTATAAGCTACATACCAACTTTGGCAATTTTCATACATAAATTTTAGATTAGATCACGGAGGTCGCACGTTTGGATTTGCGTTCAACCACGCCGTCGCACGCCCGCCAGGAATTGTCGGCATGGAGGTTGGCAACGCATCTCTTCCAAGTACCTAGCGTCATCGGCCCGTCGATACGCCACCTCCAGGAGCCATGTATGACGAGAACCGCTCAAGCCAACTCCAGTTTCTGGGACCGCCGTGCGGATAGCTATGCGGCAAAGCCCATCAACGACGTCCCAGCCTACGAAAAGACGCTGGAGCGCGTTCGCACATGGTTGTCACCTGAGATGCGCGCGTTGGAACTAGGCTGCGGAACCGGCGCAACGGCCGTCAAACTCGCACCCCATGTGGCGCACCTGACAGCATCCGACATTTCGAAGCGCATGATCGAAATCGCGAAAGCCAAGCCGGAGGCTGCGGCTTTGACAAATCTGGAGTTTGTTCAGGCCAGGTTGGAAGACATCGAGAAGCCGCCCGGCAGCTTCGATGTCATCCTGGGCTTCAACTACCTTCATCTGTTGCAGGATTTGCAGAGCATGTTGGCCCGAAGCCACGGTCTCCTGAAACCAGGCGGCTTGCTCATCACGAAGACACCTAGCGCCGGCGCCGTAAGCTGGGCTCTTCGCTCCGCAATTCCACTCATGCAACTGGTTGGGTTGGCACCCTATGTTGCCCTGCGCCACGGCGACCAACTCGAAGCCATCATTACCGACGCGGGCTTTGAAATCCTGGAATCGGGCGAATATCCAAAACACTCGCGTTTTATCGTGGCAAAACGGATCTGAGTCCCAACACGTTGACCAACCTGGAAGCTGTGGCGTAACCCGCTATGGCAACTACTTCGCAACCACGCGATTGCGCCCTTTCGACTTCGCCGCATAGAGATTCTGGTCGGCTCGCTCAACGAGGTCCGGCGCATCGTCACCCGGTCCAAGTTCCGTCACACCAAATGACGCCGTCACCCTTCCGATCGATCGGCCGGAGCTCTTATGCGTCCAGTTGGTTTTCTCAAGCTTGATGCGAAGCTGTTCCATTAGGCCGGCGCCAGCTTTCAGCTGCGTGTCCGGCAAAATAATCGCAAACTCCTCACCGCCAAATCGTGCGGCGCAGTCGCGGCCTTTAACATTTTCAAGAATTCTGCCGGCAATCCACTGCAGGATCGTGTCGCCCGTCTGGTGGCCGAAGCTGTCGTTAATCCGCTTGAAACTATCGACGTCGACAAGCGCCAAGCATAACGGCTGTGCCGATCGCTGCGCCGTCCCGATCTCTGCAGACAAGCGCGCGTCAAACCATCTCCGGTTTTTGAGACCGGTCAGACTGTCCGTAGATCCTTCGTTACGTGCGTCTTCCAGCTCGTTTCTGAGCTGCTCCGTCTCGTCCTTTGCATCGGCCAGCCGTCCGTTCAAGACATCGACCTCGCCGCGGATCGCAGCGTTTTCAGCGATCAACAACTTGACCGTTTTCTTGATTGCGGCAACATCGTTTACGCGGCTCATGTCGCGCTCGACCGTGGCCAGCAGCTCGGAATATTTACCACTGGATGCGAGGGCGTCATGCAGCAGGCCGAGAACAACCTCAAGCGAGGTGTTGAGCCGACCGCTAATGTCGTCAAGGGCCTTGGCTTGCGATGCGTCATCAACAGCGGATCGCGATGGACCATGCGTCTCCAGTCGCGCGCCACCGCTCGAAATCGCAGTCAGCAGAACCGCGATGAGCGCAGCTGCACCACCAAGCAGCCAAGGGCCCGCAACTTCTCCCGCCACATCACCTTCGGCAGTCAGGTATACGACGGCCATGCTCGGAATCGGGAATGCGTCAAGATATGATATCGCGAATGCGCCAGCCATGCCGATAAAGGCGATCAGCGCCGGGATCATCCTCGAACGAGCAAAAGCCAGCATAATAACTTCTCGTTAAACCTACACAACGCGAAGCCATTATGAACCAAATGAAGTAAATATGGTGTGTAAGGTCAGGCGTACGCACACGATTTGCTTGCTATCGACGCTGGCAAAATGGCCAATCACGTACGTTGTTCGGACACCTCGAACGAAACATGGGCGTAAGATCATGCCATGAGCCCAATCGAAGACTTAAGGCTTCGATAAGGTTTATGAAATGTTACAAGCTGAAATCGGATTAAACGGACCACGGTCGCCTCGCAGACGTATCACCGCAGCATCGACGAAAGGCGTGATGTCGGCCGCCTGCAGATCAACCTCCCGATATGGCGGTGAGAACATAGACATCGGCACCGTCGACCAACGGCGTTTCGAGTTGCGCCCGCTGACCATCGACAAAAATGTTGATATGATGCCGAACCGCAGGGGACGTATCGGCAAGTCGATCCCGCATTCCTGGCCATCGTTGGTTCAATACGTCCAGCATGTCACTTACGGTGTACGCCTGAATCCGCACATCGGCCGCGGCGCCGGGGAACAACCGCAATAGCGGAGCCGGCAACACGACACGCACAGACGGCAGGCCCTCAGGAGTTACGGCCTCGGACATGGACAGCTCCGACCCGACAGGTTTACGCGTTCGTCGGCATGATCTCGACTGACGTTATTGTCGGTAGATGCTCGGCTACGCGGAACCAGGAGTCCCCTTCGTCCGCGCTGGCGAACAAAGACCCCGAGCTTGTCCCGAAGTATACGCCGGCAGGTGTCAAACTATCTGTTGCCAACGCCTGGCGAAGAACGCCGAAAAACGCACCATCTTGCGGCAAGCCGGTGCGTAGAGCCTGCCATGTCTTCCCGCGATCAGTCGTACGCCAAATGGCCGCCTGGCCATCCGGCATGAAGCGCCCAATTGAATCGCCATTGAGTGGCAGTAGGTAGAGGGTATCCGGATCGCGCGGGTGCGCCGCTGCCGGAAAGCCGAACGTTGACGGCAAGCCTGTCTCGATGCTTTCCCATTCGCGGCCACCGCTCTCAGTCACGTACATGCCGCAGTGGTTTTGCTGGTACAGCCGATCTGGCACGCCGGGTGCCATGACAATCGCGTGCACGCATTGACCGAACTCCGGATACCGCTGACCTTACGGCGCGAAATCGTTGCGCGTTCCCTTGTTCCGCGGCTCCCACGTCTTGCCGCCGTCTGCGGTATGAAACACGCCAGCGGCAGAGATGCCGATCCAAATCTGATTTTCATCACTGGGGTGCGCCACGATGTGATGCAGGATTAAGCCGGCCCCGCCTGGCATCCAGTCGGCACGCGATGGGTGCTTTTGAAGTCCGTCCAAGTGGACCCACGTCACACCACCGTCATCACTGCGAAACAATCCGGCGGGCGCAACCCCGGCGAAGAGATGACTATTGACCGCGCGCAAACTCCAGACCGACTGGATCGGGGCTTCACCATCGGCATACGCCAGACCGTCACTGGAATGACTCCAAGTCTTCCCGAGATCTGTCGACATCCACACCGCAGGCCCAAACCATTCATTGCCGCCAGCGGCGTAGATCGTGCCGGATACTGCATCGCCGATAACGTGATTGATGGGCCACGCATCACAGTACGGCCCTCTGATGGACCACGCATTGCGTTCAGTCGTGCCTTCGGCAATGAAGGCGCCCTTTTTCGTTCCAATCAGGATAACCACGCTCTCGGGCATCGCTTGCTCCCCTGACGACCCGTTCGCCCAGTGACACGTAACGGGCATACGCTGACGCAACCTTGAGACGTGAACGCCTCAACCACCCAACCGAAAAAGATCACTTGCCCGAAAACGCAGCCTCGAGCGCGGCGATGTCGATCTTGTTCATGGTCATCATGGCGGCCATGGCACGGTCCGCGGCGGCTCTGTCGTCGGACGATAACATCTTGGGCAGCGCTTCAGGCACAATCTGCCAAGACACACCGTAACGGTCGACGAGCCAGCCGCATCGGCTCTCGCGACCGCCATTGGCAGTCAGTGCGTCCCACAAACGATCCGTTTCGGCCTGATCCTTGGTTGAAATAGAAATCGATGCTGCTGGCGACAATTCATAGGTCGGACCGCCGTTCAAGATCATGTACGGCGTGCCGGCCAGCGTGAACTCGACAACCACAACCGGCCCATCAGGATCAGGACGCCAAACGTGCGTAACTTCGCTATCAGGAAGCAGCGAAACATAGAATGCCGCAGCCTGTTCACCCGCATCTTGAAACCACAGACAGGTACGCGACTTCGGCGTCTCAGCAGTTTCGAACAATGGCTCAAAACCACCGAACATAAGCCGCTTGCCGTCGAAGGGTATCGGATGGGCGTCAGAGTCCATGTCGGGATCGGCCATGACGGCCTGCATGCCCGCATCCCGCGCTTGCTTGGACGGCCAAATGATCCACGACACGACAACAGTCTCCCCCGGCTCTGCCTTCACCGCCATCGGGAACGACGTGAGTTCGCCGTCGGGGACGTCATCGCCCCAAAGATCCACCAGCTTAACCGCGCCGTGCTTCTTGAAGATCTCGGCCGCGAACTTCGCGTGTGCGAGATAAGCGTCCTTCGCATCCGTCGGCACC
>JBCCOV010000003.1:0-77919 GCA_039039985.1 Pseudomonadota bacterium
CGGCACCGCTGCGGCGTTTTGTGGCCAGTACAGACCTTCCCGGTACCGCGCGTGCCAATCCGCCGGTCGCAGAACCAGACGACAATGCACGCCGCGACGATCGCGACGCGCAGCCCGGCCAGTCGTCACCGTTCACTGCTGCGGATCAGGGCCCGGCGCCAGCCGAGACCGTCACGCCAGCTCCGGCCGCAACGCATATGAACAACGGCGAAGCGGCGCGGTTCGCGGCCGCACCTGCCGCAGCGGCGCCTGCCCAGCCCACTCAGTCGGTCCAGTCCGACGACCAAGGAACTTCGGCGCTTGAGCGCCTACAGGCGACGATGCCGACTTTGAAGCGTCCCAATCCCAGTGAAGCGCGAGAGATCGATAACACGCCACTACCGCCTGCGATGCGGGACTTTTCCGGGGCGTTCTCGAGTTCAAATACGGATGATGACGGCGACGATCTGTCGGACACTGAGCCGGCGCCGGAACCAGCAGCCGCGCCGCACGCGGAGGATCCGGGTGCGCATAGCCAGTCTGAGGACGTGACGGCGCAAGAGCAGCCGCAAATTGCTCCAGGCGATCCTGCAATTGACGCTCAGCCGGAAGCTGACGCGGCGCCAGCGCCTTTGGCGAGCGGCAGTGCCCTGGCGGTCGTGCCGTCGCGGACATCTGAGGTCAAGCCGGTTTCAGAGACGCAAACGTCGTCTAGCGTGGCGACCGGCGATGTTCGGGATCGCGTTGATGATGTTGTGACGCTTGAAGACACGGTGGCGGACATGCTGCGGCCGATGCTCAGGCAGTGGCTCGACGATAACATGCCTCGGATTGTCGCGCGCGTGATGGCCGAGGAAAGCCGCGGCGAGACCGGCAAGTCAGACCGTGACGGCTGAGCGGCACGCCTTGTCCGAGACCCGCTGATCATAACCGCTGTTGACAGTTGAAATTCAAGCCCCATGCCAGCGGCGCGCCTGTGGGTTCTGATTCGCGGCGACTTCTATCTGTTGACAGGGTGATCGCGGCGGGCCTAGCTCGCCGCAGTTACCAGAACAACCAAGCGTTCGAGCCATGCTGCCCAAGACGTATCAACCGGCGGACATTGAGTCCCGTATCACAAACCGCTGGGCCTCCAGCGATGCCTTTCGATGTGCCCGTCCGGGTGTTGAGTCCGCTGCGCCCTACACCATTGTCATCCCGCCGCCGAACGTGACCGGCTCGCTGCACATGGGCCATGCGTTGAACAACACGCTGCAGGATATTCTGTGCCGATTTGAACGGATGCGCGGCTGCGACGTGCTTTGGCAGCCCGGAACCGATCACGCCGGCATCGCGACGCAAATGGTGGTCGAGCGGCAGATGGCCGAGCGCCAGGAGCCGGACCGTCGGACGATTGGGCGTGAGAAGTTTCTTGAGAAGGTATGGGACTGGAAGGCGGAATCTGGCGATACCATCACAACACAGCTGAAGCGGCTGGGCGCGTCGTGCGACTGGTCGCGCGAGCGCTTTACAATGGACGACGGCCTGTCCCGTGCCGTGTTGAAGGTGTTTGTGGCCCTTTATGAAGAGGGTCTGATCTACAAGGATCAGCGCCTCGTCAATTGGGATCCGAAGTTCCAGACAGCCATCTCGGATTTGGAAGTCGAACAGGTTGAGTCCAAGGGGTCGCTCACGTGGGAAGCCGGCGATCCGGAGGCCCCGTTCAGTGCCGATGCCTTGGCGAAAGCGCTCAAGACGGACGCAAGTGGCCACATGTACCACTTCCGCTATCCGCTCAAGGATGGCGAAACCGTCCGTGTGCCGGTTGCATTTGATGGTGACGGCGCGGCAACCGAGTGGGACGAGCGTGACTATATTGTCGTCGCGACCACGCGGCCCGAGACCATGCTGGGGGATACAGCCGTTGCCGTTCATCCCGACGACGAGCGGTACAAATCTCTCATCGGAAAGACCGTGATTCTGCCGCTGGTCGGGCGCGAGATCCCGATCGTTGGAGACGAGTATTCGGATCCTGAGAAAGGGTCCGGCGCGGTGAAAATCACACCGGCGCACGACTTCAACGACTTCGAGGTCGGCAAACGCCACGACCTTGAGATGATCAACGTGCTTGATGCGTACGGCGCCATCAACGACGTCGCCCCGGACAAATACCGCGGCATGGATCGCTTCGAAGCCCGCAAGGCTGTGGTTGCGGATATCGCTGCGCTGGATTTGCTCGAGCGGATCGAGCCGACGACGCATACGGTCCCGCATGGAGATCGGTCGAATGTCCCGATCGAGCCGTTTTTGACGGATCAATGGTACGTGGACGCGGAGACGTTGGCGAAGCCGGCGATCGAAGCCGTCGAAGGCGGGCGCACGAAGTTCGTGCCGCAGAACTGGGAAAAGACCTACTTTGAGTGGATGCGCAACATCCAACCATGGTGCATTTCGCGCCAGCTTTGGTGGGGTCATCAGATTCCAGCGTGGTATGGCCCCGACGGCAAAGTATTCGTTGCGTTGACGGAAGCTGAAGCTTTCGCCGCCGCAGAACAACACTATGGCTCGGCTGTCGAACTTCGGCGGGACGAAGATGTTCTCGATACGTGGTTCTCATCAGCACTGTGGCCATTCTCGACACTGGGATGGCCGGACGATACGCCGGAGGTCGCGCGGTACTATCCGACGGACGTGTTGGTGACGGGCTTTGACATCATCTTCTTCTGGGTTGCCCGGATGATGATGATGGGGCTGCACTTCAAGGACGAGGTGCCGTTTCACACCGTCTACATTCACGCGCTCGTTCGCGATGAACGCGGTCAGAAGATGTCGAAGTCCAAAGGCAACGTCATGGATCCGCTGGATCTGATCGACGGCGTTGACTTGCAGACGCTGGTGGCGAAACGTACGCGCGGCCTGATGAACCCGAAAGACGCGGACAAGATCGCCCGCGCGACGAAGGCCGATTATCCGGACGGCATCGAGGGCTTTGGTGCCGATGCCCTGCGGTTCACGCTGGCGGCAATGGCGGCGCAGGGCCGTGATGTGAAGTTGTCCGTCGAGCGGATTAAGGGCTATCGAAACTTTGCAACCAAGCTTTGGAATGCGGCGCGCTTTGCTGAAATGAACGAGTGCGTTCGGGTTGAAGGGTTTGATCCCGCCAATGTCGAGCACACCATTAACAAGTGGATTGCAGGTGAGACCCGGCGCACCACGGCTGAGGTGACGGCGGCGTTGGAGGCTTACAAGTTCAACGAAGCCGCTGGTGCTGTTTATGAGTTCGTCTGGGGCGTGTTCTGCGATTGGTATCTCGAGCTCATCAAGCCGATCCTGAACGGAAACGATACCGCTGCCGTCAATGAGACGCGGGCGATGGTCGCCTGGACTCGCGACGAGATCCTTAAGTTGCTCCACCCGTTCATGCCGTTTGTCACGGAAGAGCTGTGGGAGCGGACGGCGGAGTACGGGGCGAAGCGGGACGGCCTTTTGACTGTCGCCCCCTGGCCAGGCGCGGGCTTTGACAGCCTAGGCGATGCCGCCGCAGACGGCGAAATCGGCTGGGTGGTGCGGCTGGTTTCTGAAATCCGCTCCGTCCGGTCCGAGATGAATGTACCGGCCGGCGCGAAGATCCCACTTTGCTTGGTCAACCCGAGCGATGAGATCGTCACGCGGGCGAAACTTCACGGGGACACCATCCGACGTCTCGCGCGTCTGGATGGCATTACGTTCGTCGACGATGTGCCAAAGGGCGCCGCCGTGATCGGTGTCGATTCGACAACCGCGGCGTTGCCGCTCGATGGCGTCATTGACATGTCGGCCGAGCGCACGCGGCTGGCCAAGGAAATCGAGAAGGCGCGGACTGAGATCAAGAAGATCGACGCCAAACTCGATAATCCGAGCTTCGTTGCGAAAGCGCCGGAAGAGGTCGTTATGGAGAACCGCGAGCGCCGAGTTGATTTCGAGGGGCAGATCCAGCGCTTCGAAGCTGCAATGAAGCGGCTTGACGCGGCGGCGTGAGAAAGACGGTGAGTAGCTATGTACGTACCGAAGCACTTTGCGCTGGATGATCGCGGGTCGATTCTCGCATTGATCCGAAGCTATCCGTTTGCCGCGCTTGTGACGCAACCGGGGGACGGATTTAACGTCACGCACATTCCGACCGTGATCAAGCCGGACGACGGCGATCACGGTGCGATTGAGTGCCACCTGTCTCGAGCGAATCCGCAGTGGCGCGAACTCGTCGAGGGTGCCCCGGCTTTGATGATATTCTCCGGTCCTCAGGCTTACGTTACACCGGCTTGGTACCCCGCGAAGGCGGAACACGGAAAGGTGGTTCCGACGTGGAATTATGCCGTCGTGCACGCGCATGGCCGCGCCGAGGCTGTTGACGATCGCGACTGGTTGGTGCGGCACGTTGCTGAACTGTCAGATCAGGAAGAGGCAGGCAATGAAGCGCCGTGGTCGACCAGTGACGCGCCGGAAACCTACATCACTGCGCTTTCACGCGGGATTGTTGGTGTCCGGCTGGTGATCGATCAGATCGAAGCGAAAGCCAAAATGAGCCAGAACAGACCGGAGCATGACCGGGACGGTGTTGCGAACGGCCTTTCGAGCCGCGGGCGTGACGGCGACGCCGTTGTCGGTAACTGGGTGCAATCTCGCAACCCGTAGTCTCATGGTGGTAGCGTGACCCTGGATTGCGTCAGTTCAATCTGATCGGCAATGAGGGCGCGCGCTCACACACCTGTCACGGGTTGGGGGACTTCGGGCGTCGTTGTGCGGATCACGCGGACGCTGGTGAGGATCCACTCGAAGCCCTTCAGCTCGAACACGCTGACAATGCTCCGGTCAGTTCGGATGCGGTCGACCATGACCAACTCGACTTCGAACAACCCGACGAACTCTGCGCGCCGGACACGCTTGAGGAACGTCTGCGTGCGTGTGAGCCATGTTGGAGCCAGCGAGGCACGCGCAACGTCCATCTTCCGGTGTGTCTGACGAGCCCGTGCGCGGGCGCGCTGTGCGTGCCGCGAGTCCCGCAGGCGGTGCAGTTTCGGGAGGCCTTCGGGCGTGATGTATGTGTCGATAAATCGATCCAACATCGAGTAGCCAAAGACCGATCTGAACCGTTGCCACATTGTCGGGCGGACGCGCTGCGACGCGGTGCGCACCAGCGGTTTCAAATCGGCGTAGCGCGCCAATGATGCCTTGAGAGACTTGCGAACGCCCGGCCAATCCACTTTGCGCGTCAGCGTTGCGGTATCGGCTGATGTGACGGCTTCACTTAAGGACCAGGCCGCGTAAAACGGCGAAGCAATGTACAGAGAGACAGCGAGAACGGCCGCGAGCATCCACCGCATGCGTTTTTCCCCTTCGGCGCACCGATCCGCATACGCTGCCCCCCCACGGCTATTCGGCACTCTATCCTTCGACTGACAATCATGCTCTTGGCAGATTGCGGCCACGACGAGGTCGCGATGTGCTGGGTTTGAGGCAAATACCGGTACTTGCGGCCAAGTTTCCCTGGCTGCCGGAACGCGAACCTTCACGCGGGAATGCGGTGATGGGTCTGGATTGGGTTAAGATTCTCTTAGGTTGAGTTGGAACCATCCTACACCCTGGCTGGAGCGCGCGGCGCCATGGATCGCCGGCCTGCGCCGGAATGACATCGGTGGGTGTGGCGCGAGTAGAGAGGCGAGCAGATTCAGCACCTGCAACTGGTATCGACGTTCCGGTCAATCACTGCCTATGGGCATCCAAGGTCATCCCAGGCCTCCGTGCCCGGGATCCACGGTTCAGCAGGGAGGGATGGATATTGTACTGGAGAACGCACAGCATCGGCAAGACCTGTCTGTGTGCGTCGATATGAATCCGCCTATGGTGGAAACGAGCTAGTTTGCTAAGGCGCCTTGGAGGTGGTGCCGCAGATGGCGCGAAGCCGGATCCAGTCTCGGTCTGAAAGCGTCGGTCGCGTCGGGTAATCGGGCGTCTCCGCAACAGCCCGCATGCGTTCTGCCGGCTCCGGGTGCGTACTGATAACGTCGAACACGGCAGTGGCGGAGGACCGCCGTGACTTCGCGGCGTTGGTGAAAAAGCGCTGCAGGCCCCGTTGCGAAATCGATGCAGATTTCAAGAGTTCCAGCGCGATGCGGTCGGCTTCCCGCTCGTCTTCGCGGGCGTAACTGCGCTGCATGACCAAGGTTGCGATGTTTGTCAGCGATGATCCGCCGCCGCCCACCATGAGATCGAACACGGCGGCAATCCCCAGCGATCGCACAACGTTGGTTTCCGGATGCAGTGCGCGCGCATGTCCGACTTCATGAGCCAGAACACCAACCACGTCTTCTGGCGCTGTTGCTTTGAGGATCAGGCCCTTCGTGAGGAAGATGTAGCCTCCAGGCCCGGCGAAGGCGTTGACGATGTTCCAGTCGAGAACCGAAACGTTGATGCGTTTGGCATCCTCCGGACGTTTTTCCAGCAGGCGCGCGACCATTGTGTTGAGGGCGGCGACGCCGTCCGGGCTGACACACCTTCCGTGCCGGGTCGTAAAGGCCGTTGCCAGCTGCGCACCGAGGGACACGCGGACAGTCTCCGGGATGAGCGAGGCAATTCCGCGTACTGGCTTCAGATTGACGGCAAGCATCACGCCATACGCCAACGCGATGACGAGAATTCCGACAAGAATGGGCGTCACCCATCGGCGCCGCTGTGCACCGGTCGTGATGCCGGGCGCGCGCTTGCGTATGGCTTCAACGAACGCCGCATCTTGAACGAACACCGACGCGCCGGGCATGTGCCGATAGGTCAATAACGCCTCGCGTGCGCCGCGCCCGAGTGGTGGCTCGCTGGTAATCGCGCCATAGGGCCAGACAAGGTCATCCTGCCGGTCACCGACATGCATAATGACGCCGCGGTCATCGAGACTGACGCGCACAGGCGTACTACCGGCCGCCGTTTTGCCGTCAGTCAGTCTGCCTGGCCATGTTTGCGTCATGCGCGTCCCTGGCTTTCCTTCTAGAATGCGTCGACGTCAAAGGCGCCGGCGAGGCCCTCACCGTACTTAATGTCTGCGCCTTGCGATTGCTCGATTTCGTTCAGCGGCACGGTCCCACTCAACGTTGTCCGCCGCATGATATAGCCAATCGTTCGCGCCTGAATAATCGGCGCAAACAGCGTGGCGCCGAGCGCAATCGCGATGGCAAACGGTGTTGTCAGCGCGGCCATGATGTTGGCGCGAATTTGGGGATCCAACTCCGGGTTGATCGCGAGTTGCCATTGCTCAAGCGGCACAAATGCGGTCATGGCCAGGAACGTCACGCCGCTCACCGCAGCAATGCCGAGGATAGCGAGTATGAGGTTCGTCAGTCCGATCCAGATGAAGCCGAGAGCGGTTGTGTTTGCGGAGAATGATGCACTCTCGAAATGCGTATGCTTGGCGAAGTGGTTGACGACACGCGCGCCGTACCAGGCGCCCAACATTATGAAAATGATGAACCCAAGCGGTATGCTGACCACAGCGATCACCCCTTCAAGCGGTGTTGGGGTGTAGGTTAGTCCCAATTCCTGGGCTTGCCGCGCTTTCATGCCGATCTGAAACAGGGTGCCGAAAACGCCGACAAAGGTCGCAATCGATCCGAAGTACAGAAGTGCGAATGGTCCGTAGAGCGGGCCGGACGTCGCCGTGAAGCGGAAGGGGCGGGTGCCGAACCTGCTACTGCTGACAAGCAGGCGTTGTAGCTTTGTCGTGCGCCACGGGCTGATCCAGCCGAGCGTCAGGGGAATGAGGAGCGACGTCCAGAAGTAGGTCCACGCGAATGACCACTGGTTGCCTTCGAGTGAGGCCCGGATCCCGCGCCAGTGGGTGCGCGCGAGCCGATAGCGCCACGAGCGATAGACCGCCAGGCCAACCAGCATGAACAACACGACGTAGACCGCGATCGTCGCGGGAATGACGACGCTTGGCGTCTGCGCAAAGTAGTAATTGATCGCGAACAACGCAGCACCAAAGGCGACAAATATCGGAATGACGAGCAGGAATCCGATGAAGAGTTCCAAACCACGGCCGGTGTAGGTGAGAGGCTCGCCGTTGAAGCGGATACCGGACCAGATGCGCTTCCGCGTCTCGTTTGTTGCCCAGAACGAATAGATGCCGAGGGTCAGAATTCTCAGCACGAAGTTCACGAGCGACAGCCCGAGCATGCCGCGGGGCCAGGTCCACCCAACTGAAACGGCTTCGCCTTCGCTCGCCGTTTGGTCACGAGAAACATGATCCATGGGAACCCCGCTGAATTTTCCTGCTGAGCAATTCGTTTCGCTGGCGGAGCACGTACGATGGCTGCTGGTGCCAGGGTGCCCGCCCACTATTTTGGTGCATGACCAGAGATGTCTCCAGTCACGACCACCGCGTTTCTAGGCCGGTTTCATGACAAAGAAATCGGAATGTTCCGATCGCTGTGTAACGGCGGCACTACCGTTTCACGACAGCAACACTCATATCGCGACTAAGGCGAATGACGTCCGATGATGTGGGTCACGCCAAATCGTTGCCAAATGACCACGGTTGCGCAGCGGGCCTGCCACTGAACAGCCACAATGAGACGCGAACTCCGAAAGCAACAGATGTGGGTACAGTCGATCAGGTATGCGGCTCACCGCTTGACCCTTGGGTTGCCAGCAGCGCTCATTGGCCGGAAGCTGTTGTCACGGTTTTGATACAACAATGCCGTGCGAAAGCGCACTGGTCAGGGGAGAGGCACGGAATGGACGCCAAGACGTTCGACAAATCGAAGTTGCCGAGCCGGCACGTTACGGAAGGTCCGTCGCGGGCGCCGCATCGCTCATACTATTACGCGATGGGTTTGACGGAAGAACAGATTCATCAGCCATTCGTTGGCGTTGTCTCATGCTGGAATGAGGCCGCGCCGTGTAACATTGCGCTGATGCGTCAGGCGCAATCAGCCAAGACCGGCGTGAATGAGGCCGGCGGAACGCCACGCGAATTCTGCACTATCACCGTTACCGACGGTATCGCCATGGGCCACCAGGGTATGAAGTCATCTCTGGTCAGCCGTGAAGTCATTGCGGATTCCATCGAGTTGACGATGCGCGGGCATTGCTACGATGCGATGGTTGGCATTGCCGGCTGCGACAAGTCCTTGCCCGGCGTTATGATGTCCATGCTGCGCCTGAATGTACCGGCGGTCTTTATGTATGGCGGGTCGATCTTGCCCGGCCGCTTCAAGGGCAAGGACGTGACGGTTGTCGACGTGTTTGAGGGCGTCGGCCAGCACTCATCGGGCAATATGTCGGACGAAGACCTGCAAGAGTTGGAGTGTGTTGCATGCCCTGGTGCCGGTGCTTGCGGCGGCCAGTTTACGGCCAACACGATGGCGTGTGTGTCCGAAGCGCTCGGCATTGCTTTACCTGGATCAGCTGGGGCGCCGGCCCCTGACGAACGTCGCGACTACTACGCGGTTGAGAGCGGGCGGACCGTGATGCGGATGATCGCGGACGGTCTGCGTCCGCGCGATATCGCGACCCGGAAAGCGTTTGAAAACGCAGCCACAATTGTCGCAGCAACCGGTGGGTCGACAAACGGTGCGCTGCATTTGCCGGCGATGGCGCATGAGTGCGGCATCGAATTCGACCTGTTCGACGTCGCCGAAGTGTTCAAGCGGACACCCTACATCGCCGATCTCAAACCGGGTGGCAGATATGTCGCCAAGGACGTTTTCGATATCGGCGGGGTTCCCCAAATCATGAAGGCGTTGCTTGACGGCGGCTATCTGCATGAGGACTGCGTCACCGTGACCGGGCGCACGATCAAAGAGAACCTCGAAGGCGTCAAATTCAACGAGGATCAAGACGTAGTCTATCCCGTCTCGAAGGCAATCTCGCCGACAGGTGGCGTCGTGGGCCTGAAAGGGTCGCTTGCGCCCGATGGCGCAATTGTGAAGGTCGCGGGCCTCAAGGCCCTGCAGTTTCGTGGTCCAGCGCGTGTTTTTGACTGTGAAGAAGACGCGTTCGCTGCTGTTGATGCGCGAAACTACAAAGATGGTGAAGTCATCGTTATCCGCTATGAAGGCCCGAAAGGTGGCCCGGGTATGCGGGAAATGCTGTCGACGACCGCAGCCCTATATGGCCAGGGCGCGGGCGATAATGTCGCACTTATCACGGATGGGCGTTTTTCTGGCGCAACGCGAGGTTTCTGCATCGGGCACGTCGGCCCCGAGGCTGCAGCCGGTGGTCCAATGGCGCTTGTTCAAAATGGCGACATGATTTCGATCGATGCAGAGAGTGGCGTTCTGGATCTTGAGGTGGATCCGGCAGAACTAGAGCGGCGCCGGGCGGCATGGTCGCCGCCATCAAATGACTATCAAAGCGGTGTATTGAGAAAGTACGCCGATCAAGTTGGTGACGCGCGGTATGGTGCGGTCACACATGCGGGTGGGAAGGCAGAAGTTGTCTGTTACGCAGATATTTAAAGCCGTTGCCGTAGTCGCGGCAATTGGTACGACCTGTGCGGTTGGCAGCGCTGTGGCGCGTGATCCGATTCGGTTCACGTCGCCTCAGGATGCCTTTACCCAGGGCATGGCGGCTTATCGCGTGCGCCACTTCGAAATTGCCATTCCGGCACTGAACGAAGCGGCGAAACGCGATAATCTGTTTGCCATGTTCTATCTGGCGCGCATCTACGGCGACAACTCGCGCGCCTACACCGACCATGGGCGTGCGTACGCGCTGTACAGCCGCATCGTGGACCGGTTCTACCGCATCGACCCCAACGATTTCCGTCGCTCTCCGACGGTCGCGAAGTCGATCACTGCGATGGCGCGTTACGTTCACACGGGTCTTCGGGAAATCGATCTATCGGCAGATAAGGCTTATGCTGTTCGCCTCTATCGGTACGCTGCGCAGTACTACAACGAGCCTGAGGCTCAGTTCCAGTTGGCCAAGCTGCAGCTCGTCGGTGACGGGGTCCGGAAAGATGTGCGCAGCGCACTCTACTGGTTCAGTCGCCTGGTCAAACGCGGCCATCCGAGTGCGCAAGCCTTTTTGGCTGATCTCTACTGGCGCGGAAAGCATTTGCCGCGCGACTCGAAACGTGCACTTGCGCTCATTACGGTCGCGCGTCGTAATGCGCCGCCGCATGAGTTGATCTGGATCGATGACATCTATCAGGACATTTTCTGCGGCACGACTCCGGGAGTCCGAAAAGATATTCAGGCTCGCGTTGCGGGATGGACCGATCGTTTTGGCAGCCGGGTCTCGGCCGGGACGAAGTCGACAGGCCTGAACTGGCTGTCAGGACCTGGTCGCCGGTGTAGCGACGGATCGGATGTCGTTGTGCCAGCTCGGCGCGACGCGCCAGTGGAACCGTCGCCCGGTCGTACCGAGGCGCGTTCCGCTCAACGCCTTGGTCCAGATAACTCCTCACTGATTATGGGATTAACCGGCGGTACGCCACAGCCGTCTTCTTCATCGGAGCCCGGACGCGACTAGCCAGAGCCAGCCGCGGGCGTTGAAGACGGAACTCAGGCCGCACAACTTTGCTGTCGAACGCAGCTGTGCTGAGGCGCGCTCTGCATACGCAATCGACCTTAAGCGGCGATGTAATTCGCTTCCGTCTTTAATCGGCCCGCAAGGTCACCACTACAGGGACATGATCTGACGGCTTTTCCCAGCCGCGAACGTCGCGCTCCACGGCCGCACTATCCATGAGATCCGTAGCCTGAGCATTCATCATAATATGATCGATGCGAATACCGTTGTTCTTCTGCCAGGCACCGGCCTGATAATCCCAAAACGTGTAGATGCCATCGTCCGGATAGCAGGCGCGGACCGCGTCGACGTAGCCGAGATTGGCAAGGTGCGCGAAGGCATCCCGTGACGCGGGTTGGAACAGCGCATCATCAAGCCAGCGATCCGCCGCTTTTGCGTCGCGCGCTTCCGGAATGACGTTGTAGTCGCCCGCAAGAACGACCGGCATGTCCCATCCCAGCAGATCTGCCGCCCGGTCGGACAAGCGGTTCATCCAGGACAGCTTGTAGGAGAACTTGTCCGTCGAAATCGGGTTGCCGTTGGGTAAGTAGATGGATGCGACCCGTACCGCGACATCGTCGGTGGCAATTGTTGCTTCGAGATAACGCGCCTGGACGTCGTCCGGATCGCCTGGGAGCGCCGTGAGCGGATCCTCGATGGGGTGCTTCGAGAGGATTGCAACACCGTTGAAACTCTTCTGCCCGCACACTGTGACGTTGTAGCCGAGGTCCTCGAACTCGGTCGCCGGGAAGGCTTCGCTCACGGACTTGATTTCCTGGAGGCATGCGACATCCGGCGCCGTCTCACGCAACCACGTTTTCACCGTTTCAAGTCGCGCCTTGATGCCATTGATGTTCCAGGTGGCAATGCGCAAATCAGTCATACCGAGAACGATGTTCCGCAGCCGCAGGCGGCCACGGCATTCGGATTGTTGACCTTGAACGACGCGCCGATCAGCTCGTCCACGAAGTCAAGCTCGGACCCCTGGAGAAACGGCAAGGAAACCGAGTCGACCACAACTGTGGCCCCGTCGCGTTCAATAACGACGTCATCGCTTTCCGTCTGGCTCGCAGGAATTAAGTCAAACTTGTACTGAAAGCCGGTGCATCCGCCGCCCTCGACCGAAAGCCGCAGAACTTTGGCTTCACGCTCTGCGGTTAAGATTTCCGAGATACGCTTGGCCGCGCTGGCCGTGACCACGACGCCCATTGACGGGTCTGACATTGCCTATTGCCTCTGTATCTGCCTTTGCGGCCCGAGAGCCGTGAGACCGCGGTTATTGTGTGCACCTATCTTGGAGATCAGGTGTGTGACTTTCATGAACAGAAGATAGACACCATTCTCACAACAGCAACACATGAATACATGTGGACACGGTTTGCACGGTCGCGTCCAGGCCGGTTGTGTGCGAGATGTCGCGCGGGAAAGTGCGGGCAAAACCTCAAGAGGCTGACATGGCTCAGGCGCTCAGTTCTGGCCATCGCGATTACGGCAGGCTGCTACAACCCGGTGCGCGCGAAATTGCGCCGTATGCGGCAACAAGCGTTCCATCGCGGGGGCGCGTATTTGGCGAGCCGTCCTGCCCCACGCGCAGTTCGGTACAGCGGGACCGCGACCGGATCATTCATTCCAGTGCCTTCCGGCGATTGGCGCACAAAACGCAAATGTTCGTCTATCACGAGGGCGATCACTATCGCACACGCCTGACGCACAGTCTCGAAGTCGCACAGATTGCCCGCACGATTGCGCGGCAGTTATGCCTCGATGAAGATCTGGCTGAGGCCATCGCGCTGGCGCACGATCTGGGTCATCCGCCGTTTGGACACGCGGGTGAAGACGCACTCGATGCTGCGCTATCCGATTGCAGTGGCTTCGATCACAACGTGCAGAGCCTGCGGCTGGTCAGCGTTTTGGAGCACAAGTACGGGCATTTCGACGGTCTCAACCTGACCTGGGAAACGCTCGAAGGTCTCGTCAAGCACAATGGCCCACCGGCGCTTGGGGCGCGTGATGGCGATGCAGCCATGGTCAATGCGCTGCGGCGTTGGCCGGACGCGTTTGACCTACAGCTCTCATTATTTCCGTCGGCAGAAGCGCAAGTTGCTGCGTTAGCTGATGATATTGCGTGGCACACGCATGATATCGATGATGGATTAAGCGCCGGCATGCTGACGGTACCGGATCTCGAAGCCGTCCGTTTGATTCAGCCGATCATCGGTGCCCTCGATTTGCGGCCGACGCGGGATCCGGATCGGGATATCTACGAGATTACGCGCCAGCTCATCACGCGCATGATTGCGGATGTCGTGTCAGAGAGCCGCAATCGGCTAAGTGCGGCGGCGCCAGTGAAGCCGGATGATGTGCGATCGGCAGGTCGCGCGCTTGTTGCGTTCTCGGTCGACATGCAGCGCGACCTGGACGCGTTGCGGCGCTTCTTGTTTGCCAATCTCTATCGGCATCCACGGATTAATGAGATCATGTCGCAGGCGCGCGGTGTGGTGACGGATCTGGTCGGATTTTTCCAAGAGACGCCGAGCGCGATGCCCGATACGTGGCGCGAACGGACTGACGGCCGGAGCCGTCGCCAGCGTCTGCGGGTCGTCGGAGACTTTGTCGCCGGTATGACAGACCGATATGCGCTGTCAGAACATCGCCGGTTGTTTGACGCGACCCCGCAACTGCGATAGCCGACCCCGACTACGATACCACTGCTGTGCTGGAGTTCGTTTGCGGCACGCTCGCTTGCGCAAGGAATCGGCCATGAACACGTTCCGTCTTGTCGAGGACAAGGTGAAGACGGCGCTGGAGGCGCTGAAGAGTGCCGGAGAGCTCCCGGCCGATCTCGATCTGTCCGGTGTTGAGGTCCAGGAGCCGCGTGATCCCAAGCATGGCGACTGTGCCGTGAATGCCGCCATGGTTCTCGCTAAGCGCGCGGGCCGAAAGCCACGGGATATTGCCGAGGCGTTGAAATCTGAATTGGCCGACGACGCCGAACTCACCAAGATTGAAGTGGCTGGTCCGGGCTTTTTGAACATTTCGTTCGCGGAGGGGGTCTGGGCGCGGTTGCTGTCGTCGGTCTTGGAAGCGGGCGGCCAGTTCGGACAGTCCCAGATCGGGGCCGGGAAACGCGTTCACATCGAATATGTTTCCGCCAATCCCACGGGACCAATGCACGTCGGACACTGCCGTGGTGCCGTTTTCGGGGATGCGTTGGGGAGCCTGTTGGCTGCCGCCGGATATGCGGTAACGCGCGAATATTACGTGAACGATGCGGGTGCGCAGGTCGACAAACTCGGTCAGTCGGCATTTTTGCGATATCGCGAAGTACTGGGCGAAGACATCGGCGAAATCCCAGCCGGCCTTTATCCGGGCGATTATCTGAAGCCGGTGGGCCAGGCCCTCGCTGACACATACGGGCATGACCTGCTGAACTTTCGCAGCGAGGATCAGATCGCCACCGCACGCGATGTCGCGATCGAAATGCAACTGCAGGACATCAAGGTCGACCTCGAAAGTCTCGGGGTTGCGCACGATGTGTTCTTTTCTGAGCGATCTCTGACGGCCGGTAACGATGGGGACCAAGTTGCAGAAGCCATTGCGCTGTTGCGCGAGAAAGGTCTGATCTACGAAGGACGCCTGTCGCGACCCAAGGGCCACGACGACGACGATTGGGAAGATCGCGAACAAACCCTGTTTCGGTCCACCGAGTTTGGCGACGATGTCGATCGTGCGCTGATGAAGTCCGATGGCACATATACCTACTTCGCAGGCGATGTTGCATATCACAACAATAAGCTGAAGCGGAAATTCGATCTATATTTCAATGTTCTGGGCGCGGATCACGTCGGTTACATCCCGCGGTTGAAAGCTGTCGTTCGCGCATTGTCCGATGGTCAGGCGGATTTCGACACGCCAGTTTGCCAGTTGGTGAAGGTCGTGCGCGACGGCCAACCGGTCCAGATGTCGAAGCGTGCCGGCACGTTCGTTGCACTTCGGGATGTCGTCGACGAGGTCGGCCGGGATCCGGTACGCTTTATGATGCTGATGAATAAATCAGACACGCAAATCGACTTTGATCTCGCAAAGGTTGTTGAACAATCCAAAGATAATCCCGTTTTCTATGTTCAATATGCTCATGCGCGGGTATCCTCGGTACTCCGTAATGCCGCGACTGTGTTTCCTGATCTTAAGGTAACCAACGATCAGGTGTCCCAGTCCGAAATTGGAGAATTAACCGACGATGGCGAACGTGAGCTATTGCGCCAAATTGCGAGATATCCGAAGCTGATAGAGACGTCAGCTCGAGAACGCGAGCCGCATAGGTTGACTAGGTATTTGTACGATCTCGCAAGTGCTCTGCATACGCAATGGGCGCGCGGCAATGATTCGCCACATTTGAGGTTCATCGATCAGGATCGACCAGGGGTTACTAAAAGCCGACTATTGCTGGTGAGAGCGACGCAACTCGTCGTTTTGTCAGGTCTGACCATTTTGGGCGTCAATGCGCCGAATGAGATGCGCTGATTGGTACTTGGTGTGCCGCGATGGCGACAAACTGGGATCAATGATGGGGCAGTCACTTAACGGTAAGGGGGCGTGAATGTCGCGCTCGAACAGACCAACTGACAGACCGAATCGGGGGAACTGGCCAGATCCAAACGACCCGTTCGGCCAGCATGACCCCTACGGTCATCAGCCAAATGAGGGGTATCCCGCCGATCCCGCACAGTCGCAATATTACGATCCTGCGCAATCCAACAGCGGACATTATCAACAGGATGGCCACAGCTATCCACAGGACGGCTACACTGATTACGGCCAGTCATATGGCAATGCCCCACAGGATCCGAGACTAGGGTCTTATCCGCCTGGTTCTCCGTCGTTGGACAATCAAGGTTTAGGACAGCCGCCCTTTGGCTCTGACCGGGCAGATCTTGGAGGCTTTGGGTCTACATCGGATTACGGTCAGGCGCCCGCACAGCCTTATCCGAATCTTGGCTCACCGTCTTTTGATCTCGGCGGCCGCGACCCCAATCTTCGTGGCTCGGCTTATGACAACTGGTCGACTGGAGCGGACCCGCACGGTCAGCCCGGCCTGGCGAGCTATTCTGACTACAATCTCGGTAATTATGCCCCGGCGGGCAGCGATAACGGATTGGGCTCTGATGCCGGTTGGGGATCAGATCCGGCAAACGGACATACTGGCTACCCAGGCGGGTATGCCAACGGTCATGCCGCATATGCCGATGGGCGTGTCGGCGGCGCACTCGCGACTCGCGAAGATGATGATTACGACGATTACGACGACGAAGACTACGACGATTATGAGCCGAAGCGATCGTGGATGCGGACACTCGTCATTTCCGTTGGCGCTCTGACTGGCGCGATTATTGTCGGCGGCGGACTTGCGTTCGTCTACGCGACCGTTGTTGCGCCCAACGGAAAGGGTCTGAACCCATTAGTGCGATCGGGCAGCGAACCGAGCAAAGTCGCACCGAAAGACCCCGGCGGAACGAAGTTTGCGAACACGGACAGCAAATTGTTGGGTCGTTTAGACCGAGCTCGAGGTGCGCCCGCGAGCGACAAGCGCGTACGTCCTGTGTCCACGTTGGTTGTTCGACCGGACGGAAGTCTGGTTCCTGGATCGAGTTCATCATCGTCACGCGCAGACAGTGGCAATACAGCTTCGTCAAGCAGCGCGAGCGACGCAGGTTCTGACAATGTCGGCGGGCGCATCGCCATCCCCGGCCTGACGATTGTCGGCGCGAACCCGACATTGCCGTCGGCCGGCACATCTGAGGCGCCGGCAGCGGCCGATCCGCCAGCAGAATCACCAAGAACGCCACCCATCATCAGCACCGTGAAAACGCGCACGGTTACGCCGTCTGTTAGCCCATCGGCTCCACCGTCTGTTGACGACGCATCATCGTCGTCAATTCCGCTGCCCCGGCGCAATCGTTGGATTGATCGTTCCAGACTGGCTGCTGCGACGCCGGCAGTCGGTGCTTCGGCGACGCCTCCGGCAGCGGCTGCGCCACCGAGCGCAGCACCTTCAGGACCAGCGGCAGCAAACGGTTATGTTGCAGTGCTGGCATCGAAGGGGAGCCGGATCCAGGCGCTGGAGGCCTTTGCAGATCTTCGTCAAAAATACGAAGGTGCGCTCCAAGGGCGCGTTCCGGACATTCAGGCTGCTGACCTGAGCAGTCGTGGCCTCGGCACAATGTATCGAGTCGTTGTCGGTCCGCCGGGGTCTCGCGAGTCTGCAAATTCAGTTTGTGCACGGCTGCGGAATGTCGGTTATAGCCAGTGCTGGGTCAAAGCTTACTAAGGCGAACTTTGGAGCCGGGCTCCGGAACGCGCTGTCACGTATGCGTATGTTGGATCGGAGATAACCGTTGCGACTTGCATGCGTGACTGGACTGGCCGGCGAGCGGTTGACAGAGGCTGAGGCGCGCTTTCTTCGCGATGCCGAGCCCGCTGGACTTATCCTTTTTGCGCGAAATGTGCGTGACGTCGAACAGATGCGGCGTCTGATTGGCGATGCACGCGAGTGCATCGGCGCCGATGATGCACTGGTTCTGATCGACCAAGAGGGCGGGCCTGTGCAACGCATGGGGCCGCCGGTCTGGCCAAAGTATCCTGCGGCTGCGGCTTTGGGTATGTTGTTCGAGCGGGATCAGGACGCCGGCCTTGCTGCCGCGCACCACTTGGCTTGCCTGATTGCATCGGATCTCAGTGTCGTTGGCGTCAACACGAACTGCGTTCCGGTCGCTGACTTACCTGTCGATGGTGCGCATGACGTCATCGGGCATCGGGCCTATGGACGCGACCCCGAAATCGTTGTGCAGCTGGCGCGCGCGGTGGCCAAGGCGCATTTGGCGTGCGGGCTGGTTCCCGTTGTAAAGCACGTTCCAGGGCACGGGCGTGCGCAAGTTGACAGCCACGACGAGCTGCCGATTGTCTCTGAACCCCAAGAAGTTCTCGCGGAGAAGGACTTCCGCCCGTTCCGTGAACTTGCGGACCTCCCGGCAATGATGACGGCGCATGTCGTATTTACCGATATTGACGATAGCGCACCCGCAAGTACGTCGCGTGGTGTTCATGATGCGGTCATCCGTGGCGAAATCGGGTTCGACGGGCTGCTGTTCAGCGATGATCTCTCGATGAACGCCCTGGAGGGGCCGATTGGCGGCCGCGCTGCAGGTGTTATTGCGGCCGGGAGCGATCTGGCGCTGCACTGCAATGGCAATCTTGCCGAAATGGAGGCTGTAGCAAGCGCTGTTCCCGAACTGCGTGGTCGCGGGGCGGAACGGTTCCTGGCGGCATGTGGCCACGTTGGGGAGGCGACGCCTTTCGATCGCGATGAAGCTGAGCATTGGCTTGGCTGCATTCGCGAAATCGCGGAGGAATCGCTAAACTGAACTATGCGGCGCGAAGCGTTGCGGTACTGAGCGGCAGTTGCGCATGTGGCGTGGTTTCGAGGCGTTGATCAAGTCGCACCCTTGGGGCTCTCAATGAACCAGACGACAGCAGATCGCGATGCGACCGAGACAACTTGGGACACGCCGCCGCGGTCGCTCGCGCCGGACGATGATAAGCCGCTGCTTGTCGTGGATCTCGACGGGTTTGCAGGCCCGCTCGACCTTCTACTGGCGTTGGCCCGCACCCAGAAGGTGGACTTGTCGGCGATTTCAATCGTCGCGTTGGTGGATCAATATCTGGATTTCATTTCCGAGGCACGTGCGCTGCAATTGGAGGTCGCCGGCGATTACTTGGTGATGGCGTCGTGGCTCGCATTCTTGAAGTCGCGCCTTTTGCTGCCCAAGGCGCCGGAGGATGAGGATGCCACGCTCACCGGCGAAGAGCTGGCCCGCAGGCTTGCGTTCCGGCTGAAAAGGCTCGAAGCCATGCGGAATTCGGCAGAGCAGTTGATGCGCCAGCCGCGGCTTGGCCAGGATGTGTTCGCACGCGGTGCAGCCCAACCGCGGAAAACCATTCGTCAGACCGTCTATCAGGCCGAGATCTACGACCTGCTGAAGGCATATGCGGATCAGCGCAAGCGAACCATGCCGCGCCGCCATGTCGTCAGACAGCGGACGGTATGGTCACTCAAAGACGGCCGCGAGAGATTATCGCGGGTCGCAAGCGATACTTGGGTTCAGCTCGATCTATTCCTAAGTGACGCGCAAGCCGAACCAAGTCAGTCTCGCACCGCTCTGGCGGCGACATTCGGTGCGTCTCTTGAAATGGTGCGCGACGGCCTGCTTGAGTTGCGTCAGGAGCGGCCATTCGCACCACTGCTGTTGCGGAAGTCGCAAAGACAGGAACAGCGGCCATGACTACGTCGCGGCGGCGTCAACGCAGACGTGCACCAGTGGCCGATGGAGAGATCGAAGATCAACCGTTGGGGGCCACGACCGCGCCGGCTGCCGAGCCGCCCACGGAGGCATCCAGTGAGCCGCCACCGCATGGCCTGCCGGAGGGCATTGCGGCCTTGCCGTCAGCCGATCGGCGCGGTGAGATGCGCATTGTTGAGGCGCTGCTGTTTGCCAGCCCGACTGCCATGAAGGAACCTCAGCTCGCGCAGTATCTTCCGGACGGTACGGATGTGGCGGCGTTGCTGGCCGATCTTCAGGCATCTTATGCCGGTCGCGGTGTGGTGCTGGCGCGTGTATCCGGCGGGTGGATGTTTCGGACCTCCAGTGATCTTGCGTATCTGCACGAGCAGCACACGCGGGAGGAGCGGCGGCTATCGAAGGCCGCCATGGAGACGTTGGCGATCATCGCCTATCACCAGCCGTGCACCCGTGCCGAGATTGAAGAGGTGCGCGGCGTCGGAACGTCAAAAGGCACGTTGGACGCGCTCATGGATATTGGCTGGGTTCGACCGCGCGGGCGTCGTCGCGCGCCGGGGCGTCCCGTGACTTATGGCACGACTGACGCGTTCCTGGCCCACTTCTCGCTCGATTCGGTGCGGGATCTGCCTGGGTTGACCGAACTCAAAGGGGCTGGGCTTCTGGGTGCGGACTTGCCGCCGGACTTTGAAATGCCGTCTCCCACCGAGGTCGCTGCGCTGATGCCGGATGAGTTGCCGCTCGAAGAGCCTGCGGCTGCGGAACAAGCCGCGCTCGACTTGCCTATGGCAGACGGTGAGGACACCACGCATGCGTCTGACGACCTCGACGATCGTGATCCACCCGAGGCAGAGCAAGAGGATCGGGATTAACGCGGCCATGGGCGGTTGTGGCGCGCGTTCGCACAGTGCTCTATGCACACTCGTGAGCTGTCCGCATCACGAATTGCCCATGTGGGATTACCATGTGGGATTACCCGGCCGAGCTTCTGCTTTCGGAGTCTGACGTTTGCTTGAATACCTGAGCGATTGGGTGCGCCGGTTTGTACCCGATTTGCGCCAAAAGCCAATCCGGATGCAACGCGGGCCGCGCGCTGCTGCGGCATTTGCCGGTCGGCTGACGTTGGATCATATCACCAGAGATTTCGACGGCGTGTCCGTCCTTAAGGGTGTGTCGCTGGACGTCGCTCCGGGCGAACTCGTTTGTCTCCTCGGCCCATCTGGCTGCGGGAAGACAACGCTGTTACGCATTGCGTCAGGCGTCGACCGCCCGACACAGGGGCGTGTCTTGATCGACGATCGAGAGGTTGTCGGCCCAGCACACTTCCTGCCACCGGAAAAGCGCAATATTGGCTTGATGTTTCAAGACCTTGCTTTGTTTCCACATCTCACGGTGCTGCAAAATGTAGGCTTCGGGCTGAAGGCGCTGCCCCGCGACGTGGCGCTTGCGGAAGCGCTCGCGATCCTGACACGGGTTGGGTTGGAGGACTACGCAGATGTCTATCCCGACGTCCTGTCTGGTGGACAGCAGCAGCGCGTTGCCCTGGCCCGTGCCATTGCACCGCGACCGTCCGTGTTGCTGATGGATGAGCCGTTTTCCGGCCTTGACGTGCAGTTGCGCGATGAAATGCAGGAACAGACGCTCGCGTTGCTGAAGGAGACTCGCGCCACCGCAGTCTTAGTCACGCACTCTCCGTCTGAGGCGATGCGCCTGGGGGATCGCATTGCTGTTATGGAGTCGGGTCAAATGGTTCAGGTTGGCGCGGCAGAACAACTCTATCACAAGCCCGCAGATCTGTTCGTTGCGCGTTTGTTCTCAGAAATTAACGAGTTGTCGGTGCGTGTACGGGGCGGCTCGGTCGATACGCCCCTGGGGCGGTTTGACGCTGCCGGTCTTGCCGACGGTTCGGACGCTGTGCTGTGCATTCGCCATCGTGCCGTTCGCTTTACAACTCCGGGAGATGGCGTTTCCGGGCGGATACTGCGCACGCGCTTTCAGGGAGATCTCGCGATCCTTGAAATTACCTTGCAGGATCTCGAACGTCCCGTGCGCTCTGTTGTGCGAGAACGCGATGCATTGCCAGTTGGGACCGACGTGACGGTCACGGTGGATCGTGCGGGTGTACTCGTCTTTCCAGGGAATGGAAGCGCAATACCCGGCTTGCGCCAGGACGGGGCGCCGAGAAGTCAAGATGCCGCAATTCAGGGTTAACGCTATTTTTCGCTGGGCAGGCGTGTGGGTCGGCCAAGCGCATCCGCCTATGGCGGAAATGATCTAGGGGCGGTTTGACCTTGCCTTGTGGCGATCGCCCCGATCTGCGATAGATACAAAAAAGCGTCAACGCTGTTGAATTCAAACAAGGGAGATACGATCGCAATGGGTGCGACAAGTATCTGGCACTGGCTAATCGTCTTGGTCATCGTCGTGTTGCTTTTCGGGCGCGGCAAGATTTCCGAGGTGATGGGCGACGTCGCCAAAGGAATTAAGAGCTTCAAGAAGGGCATGTCGGACGATGAGGTCGCCGATAAGTCCGGTAGCGATGCAAAGGTGATCGACAACGCATCGGCAAAGTCAGAAGAGAGTTCAAAGGCAAGTTAAGCGCTTCCGATCTTTGTGGTGTGGTCTGCTGAAGCTTGGCTGCTCCGGAACCGAAGATCGTGCTGCCATCGCGTTTGTTGCCGTCTTTTTCTGACCTACGCACATGACGCGTGTTGCGAACGGGTCTGAGCGCGGCTGACTGAGGTCGCTCATACATGCTTGATATCGGCTGGGCCGAACTTCTTACGGTTGGCGTCGTCGCTCTTTTGGTTGTCGGACCAAAGGAGCTACCAGCGCTTGCGAAAACCATCGGACGCTATGTCGGCATGATCCGTCGGCAAGCCAATGAGTTTCGTGCACAGTTCGACGAGGCCATCCAGGACAGCGAGTTCGACGAGGTCCGCAAGGAATTCTCCGGCCTAAAGTCCGACGCCGAGAAGGCCGTCGGGGAGGTGTCCTCGGCGGCGGAAACGTCCAACTTCTCGATCGATGAGCTAGACTGGCTTAAGGATGACGAGCCGACGTCGCCGGCTGCTGCTGCGGCCGCAGCGGCGGCTACACGGGCGAAACAGACCGAACCAGAACGAGGCATTGCTGCGCCTGAACCAAGTCTTGAACCTCATCCGAGCAGAGACGAGGCGCCAAGCGAGACCGGTGACGACAGGCTCGTCAACGGATCTGACGTGCACAAGTCAAGCACGAACGGTTCCGGCTCCGGCGCGGACGATGTGCCGAGTGACGAGTCGCCACGTCCGGCAGCTCAGTCCAAGGCGAGTGAGGCAACCGCATCGTGAGTGTGGACACGGATCAGCGACCCGGGCACGACGAAATCGAGGCCTCCAAGGCTCCGCTGATGGAGCACCTCGTTGAGCTACGCACGCGGCTGATTTACGCGTTGATTGCGATAGCCATCGGCTTTGTGCTGTGCTTCGGGTTCGCCCAGGAAATCTACAACATCCTGATCTGGCCGTATCAGCTGGCCCGCGGAACCGACGCGCCGATCCGTATGATCTATACGGCGCCGCACGAGTTTTTCTTCACGCAAATCAAGCTGGCCCTGTTTGGGGCGACGTTCCTGGCGTTCCCCATGATTGCGATCCAGGTCTACAAGTTCGTTGCGCCCGGTCTCTATCGGAACGAGCGAAGCGCATTCTATCCGTATCTTATTGCAACGCCTGTACTTTTCGTGATTGGTGCGGCTGTTGTCTACTTCCTCGTCATGCCGCTGGCGATGAGCTTCTTTCTGTCCATGGAGCAGCCGACCGGCAACGTGACGATTACGCTCGAAGCCAAAGTCTCCGAGTATTTGTCGCTGATCATGACGCTGATTATCGGCTTTGGAATCTGCTTCCAGTTGCCCGTCATCCTGACGCTGCTTGCGCGCGCCGGTATGGTAACAGCGAATACGCTGCGAGAAAAACGGCGCTGGGCGATTCTGGGAACATTCGTTGCTGCGGCCATCCTCACGCCGCCTGACCCGATCAGCCAGATTGCCATGGCGCTGCCAACCATCGGGCTGTACGAACTTTCGATCCTCGCCGTTGCGTACTTCGAGAAGAAGCGGCTGGCGGAAGAGGCGGATGACGAGCCTGAGCTTTAAGGCATCGCCGCGTAAGCTGTCTGTGGGATGCTGAACGCCCGAACGCCCTCCATGAACGGCGGGATCGCAACTGAGCTGCGCGCTACATCATGGATCTCCACGAAAGCCGTTATCGGCCACTGGACCGTGTTGGTCGCAAGCGCCTATAGAGCCAGCCATGTTCTTCTTCGACTGCGGCACATGAGGCAGACGTGTTCGACATCAAAATGATCCGAGAGCAGCCGGATGCGTTCGACGCAGGGCTGGCGAAGCGCGGCCTTGCCGCAAAGGCTGCTGAAATTGTCGCAATCGACGATCGCCGCCGCCAGCATCTGACGAAGCTGCAGGACGCGCAGGCTCGTCGTAACGCCGCATCCAAAGAGATCGGTAAGGCGATGGCGGCGAAGGACACCGCAACCGCCGACGCACTCAAAGCGGAAGTCGCGGAGTTGAAGTCGTTCATCCAGAGCGGAGAGGATGAAGAGCGCAAGCTCGATGCGGAATTGGAAGGTGTGCTGGCGAGCTTGCCAAACTTGCCGTTCGAGGATGTGCCCGAGGGTGCGGATGAGGCGGCCAACGTCGAAGTGCGTCGTGTCGGCACGCCTACTGAGTTTGCCTTCGCGGCCAAGGAACACTTCGATCTTGGCGAGGCGCTTGGTCTTATGGATTTCGAGGCGGCCGCACGCATGTCGGGCGCGCGATTCGTCGTCCTGAAGGGGCAGTTGGCACGGCTTGAGCGGGCCTTGGCGCAATTCATGCTCGACTTGCACACCAGTGAATTTGGGTACACCGAGGTCGTGCCACCGTACCTTGTGCGTGATCAGGCGCTGTTTGGGACGGCGCAACTGCCAAAGTTCCGCGAGGATCAGTTTCATACCGATGACAATTTTTGGCTGATTCCGACATCTGAAGTGCCGCTGACAAACCTCGTGCGGGAACAGATCGTCGATGGCGGAGATCTGCCATTGCGCTTTACGGCCTGGACGCCGTGCTTTCGTTCTGAGGCCGGTTCGGCCGGGCGCGACGTACGCGGCATGATCCGCCAGCATCAGTTCTCGAAGGTTGAGCTGGTGTCCGTGACGACCGAGCAGCAGGCTGTCGACGAGCATGAGCGGATGACGGCCTGTGCGGAAGAGGTCCTGAAACGCCTGGGCCTCGCCTATCGTGTGATGCTGCTGTCATCCGGTGACATGGGCTTTTCGGCGCGCAAGACGTATGATTTGGAAGTCTGGCTTCCCGGCCAAAAGGCGTATCGGGAGATTTCGAGCTGCTCGGTCTGCGGCGACTTCCAGGGCCGGCGCATGCGGGCACGCTATCGGGTGGCCGGCGAGAAGGATCTTCGCTACGTCCATACATTGAACGGATCCGGTCTAGCGGTCGGCCGGGCGATGGTGGCCGTATTGGAGACGTATCAGCAGTCCGACGGGTCGGTGGTGATCCCGGACGCGCTCTTGCCATACATGGGTGGGGTCACCCGGATCGCACGCGCGGAATAGCATCGCGCGATGATCCTACGGTCGGTGGCCTGAAGCATATAAGAAGGGCTTTGCATGCGTATCCTGGTGACAAACGACGATGGGATTGATGCCGAGGGCTTGCAGTCTCTCATCCGGATCGCCGGGCAGCTCTCGGACGATGTTTGGGTGGTCGCGCCGCAATCAAACCACTCGGGTGCCGGGCATTCGCTATCGCTCCGTGAACCGATGCGCATGAACCAGATCGACGAGCGCACCTATGCTGTACGTGGGACACCGACAGACTGCGTTATCATGGCGGCGCGCCATATCCTAAGAGATCATCTGCCCGATCTTGTTTTGTCTGGGGTGAACCGCGGCCAGAACATTGCCGAGGACGTGACATACTCCGGCACAATCGCCGCCGCGTTCGAAGGGACATTGATCGGCATCCGCTCGATTGCCCTCAGCCAGGCGTTCGGCGGGCCGGCCGGGCGCAAGCTGCACTGGGACACGGCGGAAAAGTTCGCGCCAGATGTTGTCCGCAAACTCATCGCGGAGGACTGGCCCGAAGGCGTGCTCATGAATGTGAACTTCCCGCCCTACGAGCCGCACGAGGTCAAGGGCGTTCAGGTGACACGACAGGGTCGTCGTGATGCTGATCTCCTGGAAATCGACGAGCGTCACGATACCTGGGGCACGCCGTATTATTGGTTGGCCTTCCAGCGCAAGCGCTCAACGCCACCGGAGGGGACGGACCTCTGGGCTGTCTACAATGGCTACGTCTCGGTCACGCCGCTGTATCTCAATCTGACCCATCGCGAGATGCAGGATCGATTGTCCGCCAAGTTCTAGAGCCTGTTCCGCCTCGGGCGGTCATTCCGGATCGTTGGACCGCTCCCGCCGAACCCAACATGGCTTGTCGGCAGCAGCAGGTGCCGTTTTGCGTGTTTGTGCCGGTTGATATCCGGAGTTCCCGGTTTCCAGACCGACTTGTCATGAGTTTGACAAAAGTTGGCCGTGCCCCGCGCGCAATCGCGGCTTATTGGCCACACACGTGAGTCTGTTTCACACCGGCGTCTCCCAAGTCCCGCTCTGCCTGGATTTTTATCCGGGTTTTGCTGACGTGAACCATATTCGCGCCGCCGCGTTAAGCGTGTGTTTACCTAAACATCAATAATGGTAGGTGGCGTTGAGAGGTGCAAAGTGAGTATAAGTATGCATAGTCTGCTTAGCCGCCCTGGCAGAGTCGTGCCGCTGCTTGGCTTGGGCGCGGTGGCGATCATCCTTATTGGATGTAGCGCCGATGTGACGCGTTTTGACAGCTCGCTTCTTGGTGCAACGGACAACGGCCGACCGCCGATCACGAACAGTGGCTATTCAGAGTCGCACTTGTCTGACACCCCCCCAGTTACGACCACAGAACATAGTTTTGAGCCGCGTTCAGCGCCGCGATACGATACCGGTGTGAACCGCGCCCCGCTGGGCCGTGTGCCAACGACACGGCGCGTTGACGACCGGTATTCCGTGCGGTCGCGCAGCGAGCGCCATAAGACATACCGGGTGACAGACGCTGCGCCGTCGTCTTCGTATGATGACGACTACCGGTCTGTGCGCTCGCGCAGAGATACCCGCAGACCATACCGCCCTACGGGCTCCTCGCGATCGTCCTACGACGACAATCCATCGGTACGGTCTCGCAGCGATACGCGGAAGTCGTATGAGGACGACTATTCATCTGCGCGGTCGCGTCGAGACACCCGCAAGTCTTACCGAACGGCTGATGCCGCACCGTCGTCTTATGACGATGAGGATCGCGGCAGCATCACCGTCTCTCAAGGTGACACGCTTTATAGCCTGGCGCGGCGGCACAACGTGTCGGTTGCTGCACTCAAGCGCGCCAATGGCCTTTCGAGCAACATCATCCGGCCGGGCCAACAGCTCGTGCTGCCTGGGCGGACCGCACGGCGAGTCGTCGAACGACGCGTTGTCGAGCGGGGCCCGCGAACGTATGAACCACGCACATCTGATCCGATCGACGACGATTCGACCTATACGGTTCAACCCGGAGACAGTCTCTACAGCATCGCGCGGCGTACGAACTTGTCGGTCGCAAGCCTCAGGTCCTGGAACGACATCTCGAATGCCCGTCGTCTGATGCCCGGCACGAAGCTGCGCCTCACGCCACCTGTCGAGCGCGACCGCGTCGAGCCCTCTGACCGCCGCTATCGGACAGCGCGCCGGGAAGTTTCACCTGACTCGTTGCGTGAGCCGGAGCGTGAGCCAAACGGCCGTACGCTGTCGCCGCCATCATATGGCGCGAGAGTCATCAATCGGGAGCGCCCATCTCGCGAAGCACCCAAACGGGCCTCGATTGCGCGTGATGATCCAACTGTTCGGCGGCCGTCGTCACTCGACAGCGGCGCGAAGTTCCGCTGGCCGGTTCGCGGACGCATCATTTCCGGATTTGGCCCACGCAAAGACGGGTCGCACAACGATGGGATCGACATCTCTGTCCCGATGGGGACTGAGATTCGCGCGGCCGGAGAAGGCGTCGTGGCCTATGCCGGTGACGAACTCAAAGGCTACGGCAATCTGGTCTTGATCCGCCACAACAACGGTTGGGTCTCGGCCTATGCCCACGCCCGCGAGATGCTGGTTAAGCGCGGCGACAAGGTGCGGCGCGGCCAGGTGATCGGGCGTGCCGGCAAGTCCGGAGCTGCCGATCAACCGATGCTGCATTTCGAGTTGCGCGACGGGGCCAAGCCGGTCGACCCACGTCCGCATCTCGGTTCTTAAGATTTGGTCGATCAGCCTTAGAGTCGCTCACTCGAGTTCCAGCGTCTTGCCGAGGCGTCCGGCAAGATCCTGAATGTACTGCCAGGCCACCCGCCCGGACCTTGCGCCGCGGGTGGTCGCCCACTCGAGACTGTCTCGCTTCAATTCATCAGCGGCGATGTCTAATCCAAAATGCGCGACGTAGCCCTGGACCATGTCGAGGTACTGGTCTTGCGTGCCGTTATGAAAACCGAGCCACAGCCCAAAACGGTCGGATAGCGAAACCTTCTCCTCGACGGCTTCTGATGGATTGATCGCCGTTGAGCGCTCGTTTTCCATCATGTCACGCGGCATGAGATGTCGCCGGTTTGACGTCGCATAGAAGACCACATTCGCGGGCCGGCCCTCCAGGCCGCCGTCCAATACGGCCTTGAGCGACTTGTAGCTGGTATCGTCGCGATCGAACGACAGATCATCACAGAACACAATGAACCGCTCATCCTGTGATCGGAGATAGGCCATACAGCGCGGCAGGCTGTCGATGTCTTCGCGATGAATCTCGACCAGCTTGAGACCGGGCAGAGACGCGTCTCGGTTCCGCGCCACCTCGGCGTGGGCCGCCTTGACGAGCGACGACTTGCCCATGCCGCGGGCCCCCCACAGCAGGGCGTTGTTGGCGGGCAGACCACCAGCGAACCGCTGCGTGTTTTCCAGCAGTTGGGTCGCGGCTCTATCCAATCCCTTCAGCAAAAACAGTGGCACACGGTTGATGGCTGGAACGGCGACAAATGTCTCCGGGTCCGACTGCCAGATGAAGCCGTCAGCGGCTCTGAAGTCGGGTTGTAACGGTGGTGGCGGTGCCAGGCGCTCTAAGGCGGCTGCGATGCGCACTAGGACGTCTTGCTCGAACACGGTGTGTACGGCTCCAATGCGGTGGAACGAACGCGGGAGCAGAAGCTATAACCGACGAAGCGACTGCCGTCACGATCGGGCCACTTCATCGGCTGTTGCTCGCGCATTCAGCTCAAGACTTGCAATTCATTTCGGGTTCACGCCTCATGTCGCAACGTCGACGCGTTGGGGCGGCATGCGTGTTGGATTGCGATTGCTCTTATTGCCTGGTGTTTTGGAGGACTGGATTATGTCGTTACGCGTACTGGTTGCCGTCGGGGTGTTCATGATAGCTGCGAGTTCTGTGCGTGTCAGTGCTGCTGAGGCGCCCCGTGACGGGGCCGTTGAACTCGCCCAAGCCTGCGGCTGGTATGCCATTGCAACCTGTTCTCGTCGTCCTGGGCCTGCTCGACGAAGTGCGGGGCGCATTGGTGGCTATGTCGTCCTGACCGACAATATTGGAAACTTCGAACCCGGGTGGTTTTGCGCCGTAATCGGTCCGCAAGGCAAACCCGGTGCATGGCAAGACCGTGATTTCATGCGCAGCGCTGGAGAGGACTCCGCCTACATCAAATACGGCTGCTGATCGCCCGAACGCGTTGGCGTCACAGCATGCGCGATAGCCGGCTTTCTGGTTGGAGATGGCCGCGTTCTCTATCTCTAGAGCTTTGGAGCATGGCGATGGTCGGATGGGCGTCGAAGATCGGGGCTGTCGCGCTAGTGCTGGGCATCTCCACTGCCGAGCTTGCTGTGGCCGGTGCGAGCCGACCGGATTTTGTCTCGCGCGACGCTTGGCGGGCAAAACCGGCGAATACAGAGCTCATGACGCCGCACGTCCCGCGTGAGATCGTCATCCACATGACTGGGGTCCGCCAGCAGCCAAGGATCTCGCTGGAACGCAAACTACGCGGGCTCCAGGGCTTTTCGATGCGCAAGGGGCGCATCAGGCGCAGCCCGAAGCCCGCTTGGGGCGATGTGCCGTACCATTTCTACATTGGGGTGTCCGGCCGCATCGGCGAAGGCCGTGATCTTAGATATGCCGGAGATACGAACACGAACTACAACCCGGCGAACCGCATTCACGTGGTCCTTGAGGGAGACTTTCAGAACGAACGACCTTCTCCGGAACAGCTTGCATCACTCACGAGACTCACGATTTGGCTCGTACGCCGATTCAACATTCAACTGGCGAAGATCACGGGCCATAGTGAGCACGCCGCGACGACATGTCCTGGCAAGCACCTAAAAGCGGTATTGCCCAGCTTGCTGAAGGCCGTTGCGCGGTAACTGCGGCGACACGTGAGATTTTGATCGATGTTCTGTGGTCGTTGCTCCGGTGAATGGGCGGCTTCAAGCCCGTGCTGTGGCATGTTGGTTGCAATTGGAATGTCTGGCCGTATAGTCCCGCGCCACAGATCTTGCGCGCCGGCGCTTGTCATTTGATCTGGTGTGTCGGCCTTAATGGTTGCTAGGCAGATCTGAAGTCTCCAAATGACGAGAATCGTGCGCGGACCCCAACTGCGACCCACCGGAAGGTTTCGGACATGTTCATATCACCCGCCTATGCCCAGACCGGCAGTCCGGGAGGCGGCGATCTCTTCGTTACGTTCGTCCCGCTACTGATTATCTTTGCGATCTTCTATTTCCTGCTGATCCGGCCGCAGCAAAAGCGCATGCAGCAGCATCGGGATATGGTGGCAAACATCAAGCGTGGCGATACCATCGTTACGGCCGGTGGGATTGTTGGCAAAGTTTATCGCGTTAAGCAGGATGACGCGGAGATCGAAGTCGAGATCGCGGAAAACACGCGAATCCGCGTCGTACGGTACACGATCTCGGAAGTCCGCCCGAAAGGTGAAGCCGCGTCCGAGAGTACGTAAGCCGACGCAATCGGCCTCAGCCGTCGTCACGAACGCGTTGATCGGATTGCGGCGTTGTGTGGTGTATGACGGTGTCGCAGCTCAAAAGTTGACCCGAAAGCAGGTGCAGCGAAATGCTCCATTTCTCCGGCTTTAAGACGATCTCAATCGTATTGGTTTGCCTCGCGGCGTTTGTTTTGGCTCTGCCGAACTTCTTCACGCGGGCAACTGTCGATTCCTGGCCGTCCTTCCTGCCGAAGGGCCAGGTTTCGCTCGGGCTGGATCTTCGCGGTGGCGCGCACTTGCTGCTCGCAATGGACACCCAAGAACTCAAGGCGGATTTGCTGGGGACGTTGCGGCAGGACACGCGCGCAGCGTTGCGACGGGCGCGGATCGGTGTGCGCGCAATTGGATTGCGCAACGAGACGGTACGAGTGCGGTTGTTGAAGCAGGAAGACTCGGAAAAGGCGCTGACAGAACTCCGGCGATTGGCACAACCCGTGACGTCTGATCTGCTCGGCTCTGGCGAAAACAACATCACGGTCGCGCAGACGGCGGATGGGTTGATTACGCTGCAGTTTACGGAGGCTGCCATACGCCAGCGGATTGTGGATGCGCTTGGCGGCGCCATCGAGACGGTGCGGCGACGGGTCGATCCCACCGGTAATGTCGATGCGACGATCACGCGAAACGGCGCCGACCGTATCCTTGTGCAGGTGCCTGGCGTTGATGATACCGCCGACATCAAGCGACGGATCGGCAAGGCGGCGCGGTTGAGCTTCCACGCCGTTCATCCGGACGAACAGGCAACAGGCGGCGTGGTGCCGCCCGGATATCGGGCCTATCCATCTGCGGAGACGGCCGGGTTCAACTATCTCTTGCGGGCCGTGCCGGTCGTGAAAGGCGATGACCTTGTCGAAGCGCAGCCGAGCTTCGATCAGCGCACCAATGAACCTATCATTTCGTTCCGGTTTAATCAGTCCGGCGCCCGCAAGTTCGGGCGGTGGACGTCGGAAAACGTCGGTCGTCCGTTTGCGATCGTGCTGGACGGCGAAGTGCTTTCGGCACCGGTCGTGCGCGAGCCGATCATTACGGGATCGGGACAGATTTCCGGCGGCTTCACGACGCAAACCGCAACCGATCTTGCAATCAACCTCAAGTCGGGTGCGTTGCCCGCGACGTTGACGGTGATCGAGGAACGCACCGTTGGACCGACATTGGGAGCGGACTCGATTTCGTCCGGCACCATGGCCTTCATGCTTGGTGCTGTCGGGACAATCATATTCACGATTATCGTCTATGGCACGTTCGGCATTATCGCTGTTCTGGGGCTGTTCGTGAACGCGATGCTGCTGATCGCGGCCATGACGTTCCTGGGGTCGACGTTGACGCTTCCCGGAATTGCGGGGCTCGTGCTGACGATCGGTATGGCGGTCGACGCGAACGTGCTGATCTATGAACGCATTCGCGAGGAGTTGCGATCGGGCAAGTCTGCCGTGCAGGCCATAGACAACGGGTTCTCCCGGGCCATGGTGACCATTGTCGACAGCCAGACGACGACGCTGGCTGCTGCCATCATCATGTTCTGGCTGGGCTCGGGGCCGATCCGGGGGTTCGCGGTGACTCTGTCGATTGGAATCTTTACGTCGGTGTTCACCGCGGTGACGGTTGTTCGATTGCTCGTCGCCCTATGGCTTCGCGCGGAACGTGAGCGTTCGCGGACGGTCGATGTTCCCATTTGATGTGGGACCAATCTCATCCAGGGCCGATTTAATCCAGGCCGAACTCGTGAACTTCAAGCGGTGCGAACCGCACAACCCGGACCACAGTCATGGCGAAGCAATCCTATCAGTTCCTGCCGAGGTTTAAGGGCTGGCACTTCATTCCTGAGGGAACGAATGTGCCGTTCATGACCTATCGTCGTGTCTGCTTCTGGACATCGATTGCCATGATGCTTGCAGCGATGACCGCTTTTCTGGTCCTCGGGCTCAATTACGGCGTCGACTTCAAGGGCGGCACGATGATCGAGCTTCGTGCCAAATCAGGGAATGCGGACATTCCAGATTTGCGGACGCGTGTCGGTGGCCTTGGGTTGGGCGACGTTCAGATTCAGGAATTCGGCGATCCGCGAGACGTTCTCATTCGGGTTGAACAGCAGGCCGGCGGAGAGACATCTCAGCAGGAGGCATTGCGCAAGATTCAGGAGGTCGTGTCTGCGGATTACGATCAGCGGCGTGTCGAGGTCGTTGGCCCGGCCGTGTCGGGCGAGTTGCGCTTGACGGGATTGATCGCCGTTCTCGCTGCGATTGTTGCGATTATTCTGTACATCTGGCTGAGGTTTGAGTGGCAGTTCGCGATCGGCGCCGTCCTCGCGCTGACCCATGACGTCTTGATTACGATGGGTTTGTTTGCCGTCCTGCAATTGGAGTTTGATCTTTCGATCGTTGCGGCGCTGCTGACTATTCTCGGTTACTCGGTGAATGACACCGTTGTCGTTGCGGATCGCATTCGCGAGAACCTCCGCAAGTACAAGCGTATGGTACTGCCTGATTTGCTGAACCGATCCATCAACGAGACGTTGTCGCGCACGTTGATGACCAGCGGCACGACATTGATCGTTTTGATGGCGCTTTATCTGTTCGGTGGCGAGGTTATTCGCAACTTTGCGTTCGCCATGCTGTTCGGCGTGGTGATCGGGACGTACTCGTCGATCTTTATTGCAGCGCCGGTCTTGGAGCTTCTGGGTGTCAAGCGGGACTGGTCCGGGCTCGACAACGAAGCCAAGGCCAGCGCCCAACCATCGGCGAGTTAGGATCCGAGGGGCCCGATCATGGCGCTGTATCAGGCGCGATATCCCGGACGGGCTCCAATTGACGCCTATGGCAATGGTGGATTTCGGTTTGCCGACATGAGCCACCGCGGCTCGTTACTGGTGCTGCCGACCGGTATATTCGCCTGGGACGTCACACACGCAGATCAGGTGACGCTGTTGGATCTGGCTCCCGCGCTTGATGCGCTGGCGCCGCCTGGTTTTTTGCTGCTTGGGACCGGCGCAGCACAAGTGTTTCCGACCGCTGAGATCCGCCGCGTCTTTCTCGAACGCGGGGTCGGGCTTGAACCCATGGATACGGGTGCGGCGTGCCGGACCTACAACGTGCTTCTCGCCGAGGATCGCCCGGTGGCTGCGGCTCTGATTGCCGTCGATTGAGGGCACAGCCGTGAGCGAACCTCAATCCGATCGCGTCGGCAACACATCGGCACCCGATGGCGACGATGTGATTGCAACCGCTGCGCGCGCTTATGAAATCGATCGCTACCTGTCTGCGCTGCTCGCACCGCGACAGGTGCGCAGCGATCTCATTGCCCTTGCTGCATTCGCCGGTGACGTTGCACGCATACCGGTGATGGTCAGCGAGCCGATGATCGGCGAGATCCGCCTGCAGTGGTGGCGCGATGCCATGACGACAGGGCGTGCCGGCATCGAGAGCGGCAACCCGATTGCCGATCGGTTTTCGGCCGCGGTCCGGCGGCATGATTTGCCACCGCAGCTGGTTGAGCGCGTCATAGATCTGCAGAGCGTCGCCCTGCACGGCGATCCCATTGCGGATGATATTGCGCTCAAATCTCACGTTGCCGGGATCGAAGGCACGCTATTCCAGTTGGCCGCGCGGATGGTCGATGGTGAGGCGGGGGCTTCTGCGCAGGGCTGGATTGATCGTGTTGGGGTTGCATACGGGTTGGCAAGGACTGCGGTGGAGTTTTCAGCGGTTCTTGCACAGGGACGAACGTTCGCTCCCGTCACGTTGCTGGAGAGCTGCGATACATCGCTTTCGCGTTTGTTGGATGGTGATGAGGCAGGTGCGCAACGTGTACTTGGAGGGTTATGCAACCTCGCGGAGGTTGCGCACGAGAGTGCCGGTCAACAGCTGCGACAGCAAGCACGTTCGGTCCGCATTGCCTGTCTTCCCATTGCCATGGTCGTTTCCTATTGCGCACGCGCGCGTCAGGTGGGAGGTGATGTTCTGCGGCGACCGATTGAGGTTGCGCCGCTCGTTCGGGTTTGGCGTCTGTGGCGGTATCGTTATGGCATGATCTGATGAGGTGGGATCGTGAGCGGGACAATACTCGGCTGTGTCAGAACGTCGGGGGCGTATTGGCTGCTGGCCGGGGCATGCCTTGTCGGGGCTGCAACGGCCGAGGCCAATCAGCGATCGGGAACGGAAGATCTCGGGCCGTTTGGGATTTTCAAGACCAAGCCGAGCGAACGCCCGCGGATTCGCGTGCCTGTTCCAACACTTGCGGATACCTCTCCAAAAATTGACTGGGAACTTGAAAACCCGTTTCGGTTTTTTACCGATCCGGAAGATACGAACCGTCACAGGCGCGCATATGCTGCGCTGTCAAGCGCCGATCGCCGCGCGCCGATCGCCAATACAGAGCGCAGTTTGGCGCGTGAGTTTGGACGCGGCTGGTCTGAGCAACTGTCCGGTTCGGTGTGCTGGGATCGCCAGCGCAACAGGCACCTATGTCCCAATAACCGCCGCTACCTGACGCCGACGAGCCATCGCGTCGCTGTGCGCGTCCGCGGGATTCCCGATTCCGGCGTTGTCAGTTGTGTCTGGCGCGTACGCTCAACCTTAAAGTCACAACCGGCAATGCGCCCGGTTCGCGCCCCGTGTGATCAAGCGGCGATCGTTGAGGTTCCTTATCCCAGCGGCGGCACCGTCATGGTGTCCGTGGGAGAGCGACCGGTGGCCAAAACGGTCATAAAGGTTGAGGACGTCCTCATCGTCGGGGTCGGAGACAGCTTTGGCTCCGGCGAAGGCAATCCTGATGTGCCGGTTAAATTCGACCCCGAACGCACTGCCAACTACGGGCCGGCACCGCCCAATCTCGTTCTGGCCGGATATCCGACGCGCGTTGGGGCTTGGCGACACATCGCTAGTCCGCGGTTCATGGCACAGAACGCGGACTGGATGGATCGTGCGTGTCACCGATCTTTGTACTCGCACCAGGCACGTGTTGCGTTGCAGCTCGCGATCGAGCGCCCGAAACGTGCTGTGACCTTCGTCCACGTGGCCTGTTCGGGCGCGGATATCGTCCGTGGCTTGTTCCTGCGTTACAAGGGGCATGAGTGGGTGCCGAACCCGCCAGATTTATCGCAGATCTCAGCCGTGGCCGAAGCGCAGTGCGACGGGCGGGGTGCACGCGATATCCAGCTGCCGGAAGCTTATCATATCAACGGGCAAGTGCCGGATCTGGAAGGGCACTTGGTGCTGCGCAAATGCGATCGGCGCAAGGCGCGCAGAATCGATCTGCTGCTGGTATCGATCGGTGGTAACGACATCGGTTTCGCGCGTCTCGTTGCAAATGCGGTCCTGCGCGAACAGAGTCTTCTAAAACGCCTCGGTGGTTGGTTTGGCCAAGTGTTTACCGGCAACGAGGCCAACGTGCGTTTGCGTGAACTGGAGGCCCGCTACAAAGCACTCAAACGTGCGATCCACTACATTCTCCACATTCCGTGGAACGAAAGCGATCGTGTCGTTTTGACTGCGTATCCGGCAATGGCGCTGTTGGATGACGGCCAGTCGGTGTGCCCCAGCAGCCAGGCCGGCATGGACGTCTTGCCGATGTTCTATCTCAGCCAAGCGCGTGCGTCGGATGGTCAACAGGCGGCTGATCGTCTGAACAAGCTCATGAAGCGCGTTGCTGAGCGCTATGGCTGGAGTTTCGCCAGTCGTCATCGCGAGGACTTTCTCGGTCACGGCATCTGTGCGGGGTATCAGGATGTGGCCTTGTCGACGGCTGACGATCTTCGGTTTCCACGGAAGCGAGATGGGCGCTGGGTCCCCTACAACCCGGCGGACTATGAGCCGTACGCGCCGCGTCAGCGTTGGTTCCGGACGCCGAACGACGCGTATCTGACCGGGCATTTTCACGTACCGGGCGCACTGCTGCAAAACGTGCTCAAAAATCGCCAGATTTACTGGACGCAAATCCTGTTGGCGGCGACCTACTCGGGTGCATTTCATCCAACGGCTGAGGGACAGGCTGTTATGGCCGACCGCGTTGCCGAGGTCGCCAGGCGCGTGTTGGAGAAATATTCGGGTGGCAATCTTGAGAACTAGGTGGGCTGTCGTTTCGGTCCGCCGCGGGTGAGCCCGATTGAAGGCTCACTCGCCGTCGCCGTCACCGATGCCATCCCAAAGCGGGGCTTCTCGGGTCGTGCTGAACTCTATGGAGATCCCGCGCTCACTTCCGTCCTCGTTGGCCAGCGTCTCGTCCGGCAACGGCTTGCGTAATGTCTCATCGATGCCCTGCCACACCGCAACGCCGCCGACTGTCAAACCAAGCGCCGCACGTTTCACGCGGCGGTCCAGCATGCCCTTCAACGATGGTTCCTTGGTTTTGTAATCCCGATAGTCGCGATCTCCGGTGAATGCGAAAATGTAATCCCGCAACGGCCACTTGTAGCTTTGCCATGTATCGCGAATGCGCATGTTTGGGTTGACCAATGCCCAGCGTTGATAGTCCTCAGTTTGGAAAAAGTGGGCTACGTTCGGCTGGAGCTCTTGAAACGACTTTATGGGGTGGCTGGCGATCATGCGCAAGCTAACAGGCTGCCACTTGAGTGAGAAATTGAGCCACCAGAGACATTCAAAGAGCGTTGGGATCGGAACCGGCGCGCGCGCGATTTGCGGGCTGAGGTATGCAACTACCGTGTCGGCGCGATGGGCCGATGCGAAACGTGCTGTCAGGAGCCGCGGTAGCTCCGACTGCCAGGGCTTCATCAGGTCGCTGATCGGCAAGTCCAAGGCCGTTGCGCTGCCGAACAGTTGGTCACCCAATTCGCCGGTGACCACGAGGCCGTCCTTTTCGAAGACAGGCGCAACCGTGTGAATCTTGTGTCGCTCGATCTTGCCCTTGATGTGGTTATGGAAGAACTTTCGATATTCGCGCCGCGATTTCGGCGCATAATAAATGTTCAGGCGAGAGAGTTTGTCGTCGCGTTGCAAGGCACGAATGAGCGCGACACACGCGGCCGTTGAATCGATTCCGCCGGACCACAGAAGGTTGATCGGGCGGTCTGTTCGTTTGGCTTCTGAAACAATGCGACGCGCTCGGTCGTCACACAGTTCTGCCATACTGGCTGCTTGATCAGGGATCGACGGAATGCGGTCGAGTACTTCGTAGGCAAAACCCTGGTCGAGGGTCCGCGTTCGATCGATAAGGCCGGAGCCAAAAAACAGGCAGGACAGCCGGTATCCTTCCGGAACCGGGTTTTTCATGACGTGCGGTCGCACGCCCATACGCGCATCGAGATGGATTAACGGGCGTTTGTCGGCCTTGCGGCCCCACCAGAATTGGCGGGCGTGCATAATGGCGCCGGCACCGACAGCTATAACCGCAAAGGTGAAAAACGCGAGAATCCCATAGTTGGTGGTTGTGGCAATCCAAATGAATGCAATAAATCCACTGATATACAACGCATAAATCAACAGCGTCATTCGTGCCGCCCCCTCCCAGTTCGGCGCCGGATGTTCACTGCTGGTCGATAGTGGCCTTTTTAGGCGGCTTCCTGGCCTTTCGCCGCCTTGAGCCATCCGTCGATATCATCGAGTGCGCGTTTCGCCATCAAACGTTTCTTCGCCAGACCACGTTCCTTACCCTTCAGGCGACGCCCATCGGCATCGTGGTTCGGTGGCGAGATCGGCGGCATCAGGCCGAAGTTGATGTTCATGGGCTGGAATGACCGGGGGCCCGTCGTTGCCTCTTGCAGAAGGTGGCCGCCCGTGATGTGCGACAGCAGCGCGCCTAGCGCAGTTGTTTCGGGTGGCGGAGCAATCGGCACGCCAGTGGCCTCGGCAGCGGCAAAACGGCCGGCCAGCAATCCACACGCAGCGCTCTCGATGTAACCCTCGACTCCGGTGATCTGTCCGGCGAACCGGATTTTGGGACGCGCTTTCAACCGGAGCTCGCGATCAAGCAGCCGCGGTGCGTTGAGGTAGGTATTGCGATGCAAGCCGCCGAGGCGCGCAAACTGTGCATCGCCCAGTCCGGGAATCATTCGGAACACGCGAGACTGTTCACCGTACTTCAGCTTGGTCTGAAAACCGACCATGTTCCAAAGCGTGCCGAGCGCGTTGTCCTGTCGCAATTGTACAACGGCATACGGGCGCCCCGCTCCGGGATGCGGATTGGTCAGGCCAACAGGCTTCATCGGCCCGTAGCGCAGCGTTTCGCGGCCGCGTTCCGCCATCACTTCGATCGGGAGACAGCCGTCGAAGTACGGCGTGTCTTCCCATTCTTTGAAGCTCGTTTTGTCCGCCGCCAGCAGTGCGTCGATAAAGGCCTCGTACTGTTCGCGATCGAGTGGGCAGTTGAGGTAGTCGGCACCCGTTCCGCCAGGGCCGGCCTTGTCGTAGCGCGATTGTGCCCATGCAACCGATAGATTGATCGAGTCGTAATGGACGATCGGCGCGATCGCATCGAAGAAGGCTAACTCTTCTTCGCCCGTTATGGCGCTGATCGCCGCGCTGAGGGCCGGAGACGTTAGCGGACCCGTCGCCAGGATTGTCAGTCCCCACTCCTCTGGCGGAATCGTGTCGACCTCACTGCGCACGATCGTGATCAACGGATGAGCCTCGATAGCAGCTGTCACGCCGGCGGAGAATGCATCCCGATCAACAGCCAATGCGCCGCCGGCCGGCAGCTTGTGCGCATCGGCGGATTGCATAATCAACGAGTCGCAACGCCGCATCTCTTCGTGAAGCACACCAACGGCGTTTGTTTCGGCATCGTCGGAGCGGAATGAATTCGAACAAACAAGCTCCGCTAAGCCGTCCGTTTGATGCGCGTCCGTTCCACGCTCGGGGCGCATCTCGTGCAGCACCACAGGGTAGCCGGTGGTGGCGATCTGCCACGCAGCTTCCGAGCCCGCAAGGCCGCCGCCGACAATGTGAATGGGTGTCGTTTGGGTCATGTCTCTACCATACACGACGTTGTCGCTGCTCGCGATCTCAGACCACGACGCGATGTTGCCGGGTCGGATTCGCGCGTTTGTGATGCGCCGGGCTCTATAAGAGTTCTCGAGTGTTGCCCAAGGAGCGTTGGTAACGAATCACCCCGGTGATAGCTGCAAAGGACTCGCCTTGTGCTCCAGGGAGTCCGTTCATGGCAGATACGACGTCGGTGCTGCAACAGACCGGCTACATACGGGTTGGTCTGGTTACGGCTTTGGCCATGGTCACGCTCACGACAGTCGCATGCACACATCGCCCTTATGAGCACGCAGCTATGCATTTCGGGCACTTCGAGGTTCCTAAGCCGAGCGGTACGACGGTGCATGTGTGCCACGCCTACGGTTGTCAGCGGCGGACCAAGGTTCGGTTCTCCAAGGCTGACATGAAGCAGATTTCAGCGGTCATGCGGAAGACGCGCAAGAACAAGAGTGCGCATGAAGAGCGCCGCGCCGTTGCCTACGCAATCGGGTGGATGGAGCGTACGGTCGGGAAACGTATCGGCACGTCGCGTGATCGTCCGGGTATGGATTTCATCGGATCGGGAGATCCAACGCAGCATGACTGTGTCGATGAAGCGACCAATACCACAAGCTATTTGACGGTGCTGCAGAACAGCGGCTTGCTGAAACACCACACGGTCAGTGCGCCATTTGCAAAGGAAAACTATTTGCGCGGTGTTTCGGGCTGGACACATTGGACGGCTGTGTTGAAAGAAAAGGGATCGGGCCAACGTTGGGCCGTGGACAGCTGGGCGTTCACGAACGGCGAGAATCCAGCTGTTGTCAAGGCCGAGAAGTGGTACATCGCAAGCCTCGAAGATCTGCCGAAGCCGACTCAATAGCTGCTGCACAATCCTCTCTTGCAACCGGACTTGGTGGCCGTATGGTGCGGGCGCGCCATTTCACACGCCACGTCAGCAATGACGGAGCCCAGCGAGGAACCTGCCATGTCCGTTGCACGTCACGAGCCGTCGCCGATCTTTCACAAGGTGGTGGAGGCCAATGGTTTCGTCTTCACATCCGGAATTGTTGCTGACGACATCAGCCAGGATGTCGAAGGGCAGACCCGCCAAATCCTGACGGAAATCGACCGGCTCCTTGGGCTGTGCGGTGCGGATAAATCGCAGATTGTTACAGCGACAATCTGGGTCACGGATATTCGCTATCGCGACGGCATGAATACTGCCTGGACGGCGTGGACCGGCGGCCAGAATCTGCCTGCACGCGCCTGCATCGAGGCGAAGCTCGCGGATCCACGCATGTTGGTTGAAATCCAGGTCACCGCAGCGAAATGAGCGCTGGCAGAACGCCGCCGCCAGCCCGGGCCGAGTACATTCATTTTCACACCATTCCAACGCGTTGGATGGACAATGACGTGTACGGCCATGTGAATAATGTCGTGTACTATTCGTACTTCGATACGGCCATCAACCGGTACTTGATTGATTTCGGCGGGCTGGACTTTCGCACAGGCTCTGTTGTCGGCATTGCTGTCGAAACCGGGTGCCGGTTCCATCGGTCGTTTGCGTATCCCGACACCATTGAGGCCGATGTGGCCGTTGGCCATCTCGGCACGTCGTCTGTCCGCTACGAAGTTGGATTGTTTGCGCCCGGGGAAGACGCGGCCCGCGCAGATGGGTCATTTGTGCATGTGTTCGTCGATCGCGAGTCGATGCGGCCGACAGCAATTGAACCGAAAATGCGCACAGCGCTGGAGCACCTCCGGCGCGAACAAGCCTAAGCTCCAACACCGCGATGTCGCAATCAAACAACATCAGCACAAAGATGTTCAACGCTGCGGCGATATAGTTCGCCGCTGGCAGCGCGAAGCACCACTAAAGTTGCGCCATTGCACAGTGATATTCGCGAGAGGAACACATGCGGACGAGCCTCGCAATTCTCATTGGTACCCTAGTTTTGACATCCGTTGCCGTCGTCCACCCAAGTGGTGCTTATGCGCAAGAGGACGGCGCAATGGTTGCCCTGCACGCTCTTCGTCGTGAAGGGTCTTCAATTTGCATGATCGATCACTTCCATCACGGCTACTCGGCGGGGCATCGTTCCAAGAAGCTGGCGATGCGCGAAGCTGTTTCAGGGTGGCGCGGTTTCACAGCATTTGAGTACGGTGATCATTGGGCGTCATGGCGGCGTGCAAAGACCAAGCGCGTCAGTTGCGATCGCAGTTCCGGTGGCTGGTCGTGTTCTATTGAAGCGCGCCCGTGTAAACCACACCGCCGGTCGCGTGCACGTCGTAAGAGAAGATAGATACGGTTTTCGCCGGCGAGTTTGAACTATCGTCACGGAAGCCGCTCAGGGTTCACATGAACCGGCCGGAGTTTCGGCCGGCCTTTGGTGTTTGTGTGGCCGCGACTGCGGTGACCCGATATGCACTTTGCTGACGTGCACCTATCTATTGAATGGTGGTCGATGAGGCGCGCATGCGTAACAGTAATCCCAAGGGGAGTCGGTTTGTGATTGTGCGACAGGTCTTGACGATTGCGTTCGCGATCCTTGTGATGCTGGTCGGCGCGATACTACTTCCGTTGCCGATTCCGCTCGGCGCTCCGCTGCTCGCATTGGGACTCATCTTATTGATTGCGGCCAGTCCTGCGTTTGCCCACCTTGTTTCTGCGGCCCGGCATCGGTGGAGCCGGCTCGATCGCGGTTTGATCTGGCTCGAAGCGCACATTCCGAAAGGGCTCGCCACGATCCTGCGAAAGACACGATAACGATTGGCACCGGAGCAATGAGGATGGCAAACGACGTTTCGTATTCCTTTGGCGGTAAGGTTGCCATCGTAACCGGCGGATCCAACGGCATCGGGCGACGGATTGCCGAGCGACTGCGCGATTCCGGCGCCAACGTGATCGTTTGGGATCTTGCGCCCTGCGAGATCGCCGACGTCACGGTTCAGACGGTTGATGTTACGCGCGCGTCCTCGATTGCTGCGGCGCTTTCCGGACTCGATGGGGTCGATATCCTCGTTCATAGCGCCGGGCTTGCCGGGGCGTCCGCGCCGATACTGGCGTACAATCCGGAGGAATGGCGTCGGATCATCGACGTCAACCTGACAGGCACCTATGAAGTCGCACGTCACGTTGTGCCGTTAATGCAGCAGCGGCCGTCTGGGCGGGTGGTCTTTCTTGGATCGTTAGCGGGCAAGGAAGGAACGGCGAATGCCGCAGCCTATTCCGCGTCCAAGGCCGGGGTTATTGCTTTGACAAAGGCGCTAGGCAAAGAACTCGCTGAGACGAATGTTCGCGTCAATTGCATTGCACCTGCGGCTATCGAGACGGAACTGCTGCAACAGTTCTCGGCGGAGCATGTGGCGACCATGGTGGCCAAGAGCCCGCTGGGACGTCTGGGCACCGTCGACGAAGTGGCAGAGCAGGTGCTGTGGATGTGCTCGGATGCATGTACGTTCTCGACCGGCGCCGTCTTTGACCTATCCGGCGGCCGTGCGACCGCTTAGCTCAGCTCCGTCCGCCCTTGAGGTGCGATTGCGCTGGTGCACGATCCACCTCAATCCCAGTCCGGTGCAAAGGCGATGTTAGTGACCACCCGGCCATCCGGCCTCGCAAGCGCGGAGAGTTGCGCCATCTCGTCCTCGGTGAGCGCGAAATCAAAAACGGCCAAGTTCTGAGCAATGCGCTCGGGATTGGCCGACTTCGGGACAGCGACCACACCCGGTTGTTGGACATGCCAACGCAGGACGATCTGGCCCGGCGTCTTGCCGTGTGTTGCGGCGATGTCCTTGACCACGGCTTCATCCATCGTGCCGCCAACGTCGCCGCGTCCCAACGGACAGTACGACACGACGGCCAGGCCGTTCTGCCGGCAGCGTGCCAATAGGGCGTCTTGGTTCAGATTGGGTTGGTACTCGACCTGATTGCAAACGAGCGGCTCGCTCGTCACTGCCAGGGCTTCGTCGATCAATGTGGTGGTGAAGTTCGAGATCCCAATGTGCCGCGTCAGGCCCCGCTTCTTCGCGTCGCAAAGCGCACCGATACACTCGCGGACAGACACCTCTCGATTGGGCCAATGAATGAGGAGAAGGTCGACCGTATCCAAGCCGAGACGCTCCAAGCTGGCTTCAGCCGATCTTTGGAGATCGCCATCGCGGATGTTGTCGGGCCAGACCTTAGTTGTCACGAAAACGTCGTCGCGATCCACGCTGCTCGCGCGGACACCGTCACCGACGGCATCCTCGTTACCGTACATTGCAGCCGTGTCGATGTGGCGATAGCCCAAGTCCAACGCGGTTGCGACCGCAACGCGGCACTCATCGTCTTTCATTGGCCAGGTGCCGAGGCCGATCGCAGGAATATGCGCGCCGTTCGCGTCGACAGTGGGGGCATGGGTCATGTGAGGTTTCCTCGCGCTATGCGGCGCGATCGTCCTCTTGCCGGGTCGGCGTGTCAACGGCGACGACGCCGCGCCCGACGGTCTGCGACCCTTGGTTTTGACTTGCGAGCAGAAGCGCCACACCGCACGCCCGGTCCGCAGCGGACATTCAGCCGTGCGCGGCCCGTCAGTTTCCCGCGACGGGCAAGCTGCCGCTTCTTGAGCGCGAGCCATCGCTTGCAACTGGCTAGCCGCAGATTGCAGCGGACGCGAATTCTCGGGCCCCGCGCAACCTTGGCAGCCCCAAGTCGACCCGGCTTCACTCCGGCGCTGCTAGCGGGGTCGGTTTGAATATCTCGCGCTGCGCGCGCGATCAGATCGCCAGCGGTCAAACGCGCCATGAACGGATTGGCGATAATCACGCGACGTCCCAGCACCGGCGCAATCGGTGTTTTGGGATCGAGCGCCAAGATGCGTGATGCGCCTTCGGCACCCAGGAGATAGGCAAGGCGCAGGTTCGGAAACGTTGGCTTGTGGCCGCGACTGGCCAGGACTGACGCGTTCTCCCTGGTATAGATTTCGGCTACTTTTCGGGAAAACGCGCGGTCAAATCTGAGCGCGAGTTGCGCCTGTCGCGACAGTTCGGCGACCTTCTCTGGGAAGTGCCGGCGTACGAGGCTGAGAAATGTGGATTCGATAAACTGATACGGCCCGGACGCGCTGGAACGCGGGTTGCGTGCGTTGTCGCGGCCACCGGATTCCGCCATCATGAGACGATCGAGAAACGTCGCCATCGTCATCTTTGAGCCGGAAGCCGATGACTGACCGGGAGATGATTTCGGGGATGGTTGTGGTTGGCCCGGGCGGGTTTTGGAACTCTGCGCCGGGCCTGCTGTTGGCTTAGACGGTTGATCGCTGGGCTTGGCCGCGGACGAGCCGTGATGTTCGGTTGCCAGGGTCGGCCGACCGACTGCAAGCGATGCAACGACAAGAGATACAACGGCAATAACCGAGAGCCTTGTCCTAATCTGCAGCCGCTGTGTCATACTTCGGCGCCTCTCCAGGTCCGATAATCCGGGCGCGGCGTTCGCGTGTTTGGACACTGGCCGGCCAGCCCCGGCCGGTCAAATCACTTCGGCGCTTACTGTGTCACCTCATGTGCCATTGCATTATGCCGTCACGACATATCGATGATTTGAGCCTGCGTCACTGTGGCGAGGTTTGATGGGTTCACGGAGAATACGGCGTTTGGCGTGCCTGCCGCGGCCCAAACGACATCATGTTGCAGAAGTGCGGCGTCGATATAGGTAGCGATTGGTTGCGCGTGGCCGAACGGCGGTATTCCGCCAATGGCGTATCCGGTTTGTTGGCGCACAACGTCAGCGCCCGGTCTTTTGAGTTCAAATCCGATTTGTTCGGCCATCCGGGCCGGGTCGACCCGATTTGTGCCGGAGACCAGCAGCATGACCGGTACAGATGTATCCACACGCTGGAAAACAAGGGATTTCACGATCTGCGCCACGCTGCAGCCGCAGGCCCGTGCGGCATCTTCGGCCGTTTTTGTGGACTCTTTCATCTCGACAATATCGATTTTGAGTTCCAGAGCCATTGCTGCAGCCTGCACGCGCTGAGCTGCTGGTTTGCGCATTGTCATGGTCCTGAAGCCCCCGGCAGTTGCATCGCGGCGTCACAAGCCGTTAAGAGATCGCCCGATATGCACCTCGCCGTTACTGACGACGGCACGAAACGCAAGGCAGCCGTATCCATGCACATCGATCAGGCGACGGTCTACCGTATTGCCCGTCTCGCGCGCATCAAGATTTCCGACGACGAAGCACAAAGTCTGGAATCCGAGCTTTCAGGCATACTGGACTGGGTCGAACAACTGAGCGAGGTCGATACCTCGGATGTCGAACCCATGACCCAGGTCGTCCCGGTCGAATTGAAGCAACGGGAAGACGTTGTCACGGACGGCGACCAAGCTGATCTTATCGTCGCGAACGCCCCGCAGTCCGAGGATCAGTTCTTCGTCGTTCCCAAGGTGGTCGAGTAGGTCACCGCTCCGCATCCAAACAACAATCGAGGCATCGATCGTGACCGATCTCACGAAACTGACGCTCGCCGAGGCGCGAGATGCGCTGGCGGGAAAAGACATTTCAGCCCGAGAGCTGACCAGCGCCTATCTCGATGCGATTTCAGCCAGCAATGAACAGCTCAATGCCTACATCGCCGTCACCGCAGACACGGCGCTCGCGCAGGCTGACGACAGCGATGCGCGGTTCGCGCGCGGCGAAGCGAGACCACTCGAAGGCTTGGCGCTCGGCATCAAGGATCTGTTTGCCACCCGCGGTGTCCACACCCAGGCCTGCAGCCACGTGCTGGACGGTTTCAAACCGGGCTATGAATCGACGGTGACCCAAAACCTCTGGACTGCCGGAGCCGTCATGCTGGGCAAACTCAACATGGACGAGTTTGCGATGGGCTCATCCAATGAGACCAGTTACTATGGCAACGTCGTTAACCCGTGGCGCCGCAAGACCGAGTCGGGCGCAATTGACAATGCACCCCTCGTTCCGGGCGGCTCATCCGGCGGATCAGCTTCGGCTGTTGCCGCGGATCTTTGTCTGGCTGCGACGGCGACGGATACCGGTGGATCAATCCGTCAGCCGGCCGCACTGACAGGGACCGTTGGTTTGAAGCCCACCTATGGCCGTTGCTCTCGGTGGGGCATCGTCGCCTTTGCGTCCTCACTCGATCAGGCCGGCCCAATCACCAAGACTGTGCGGGATGCGGCGATTATGCTGCAGCACATGGCCAGCCACGATCCGAAGGATACGACAAGTGTCGACGCGCCGGTTCCGAACTATGAGGCCGTCGTTGGCGAGAGTGTCAAAGGCCTACGCGTTGGCGTGCCGAAGGAGTATCGCATCGATGGGATGGCGGATGAAACGGAGCGGTTGTGGCAGCAGGGCATTGCGTGGCTGAAAGATGCCGGCGCCACGATCCACGACGTATCGTTGCCGCATACGAAGTATGCCCTGCCGGCCTATTACATCGTTGCCCCGGCAGAAGCATCGTCGAACCTGGCGCGTTACGACGGCGTGCGTTACGGACTACGGTTACCTGGCAACGATTTGATCGACACCTATGAGCAAACGCGATCTGCCGGCTTCGGGCGTGAGGTCAAGCGGCGTGTGATGATCGGTACTTACGTTCTTTCTGCCGGGTACTACGATGCATACTACTTGAAGGCGCAAAAGGTCCGCTCGTTGATCAAACGCGACTTTGATGACGCCTGGTCCCAGGTCGATGTCATGCTGACGCCGACGACGCCAACGCCGGCGTTTGCCGCAGGCGAAAAATCCGGCGATCCAATCGCAATGTACCTGGAGGACATTTTCACGGTTACCGTCAATATGGCGGGCCTGCCGGGGATCTCTGTTCCAGGTGGTCTGTCTTCAAGCGGTACGCCGCTCGGCCTTCAGCTGATCGGAAAGCCGTTTGACGAGGAATCGTTGCTTCGCACCGGGGCTATTCTGGAACAGGCGGCTGGGCGCTTTCCGGTTCCGGATGCGTGGTGGCATGCGTGACGGTCACGTCTTCCTGGTTGGCACTTGTTGTGTGGTTTTGTTGCTGGCGTCGGCATTCGTTTTTGTCGATCGCCCGCAATGGGCCCGATACCGGCACGGCGATAGGAACGGCGAGAGCGCAAAGTTCCATATCGTGCTGAGAATGAGCAGCAAAATAGCGCGCTGCATCGGGGTCATGGATGTCTCCTCCGCGTGTTCTTGTCCTTTACCTGTTCCGGCCTTCAGCCCGCGGTTGCGGGCGGGGTTTGGGCGTCTTGACGCCGCGGCGTCTGCCTAAGACGTGGGTGGGATGGCGCTCACATGCGAAACACAAGGTCGCCGGGTGTGCGTTATGAATCCGGTTCTGCAACGTGATCAGCGCCTGTTTTACGGTTCAGTCGTGGTTCAGGTGGTGGTGCGCGGCGACTTGGCAAGATAGCTGTGAGTATGCGACGTCGATGGGTGAGATCGCTCGAACTGAGAGCGATGGGGTGCCAGAACGGAGAGATACCATGACAAAACGTGCGCCGCAGGATTGCGCGAACATGGACGAGGTGCGCGTTGAGATCGATCGCATCGATACGGCGCTCGTGACACTCATTGCCGAGCGGTTTGGGTACGTGGAACGTGCCTGGCAGATCAAGCTGGCAGAAAATGCAGCCGCGAATGTGCCCTGGCGCAATCAACAGGTTGTCGACCGGGTTCGCGCGAAGGCTGAGGCAGAAGGCGTGCCGCCGGATCTGTGCGAGGCACTTTGGCGCCAGATGATCGGGTGGTTCATTCAGTACGAAGAGCGAAAGCTTGAAGCCAAATCCAGTAGTGGAGAGTAGTCCGTGATTGAGCTATCGCCGTTCCGGCCGCTGGACCTAACATTGATCGCCTTGCTGAACCCGGTCGTGATCCTGATTGGGTTCTGGATGGGGCGGCGCGCAGACCAGTGGCAGAAGCTGGTCGTTGCAGGTTTTGCCGCGGCGTTTGTCAGCGCAATGATGATATGGTTTGCTGTCTGGCTTGGCCTTGTCGTGGCGAAAGGCATTGGCGGTGAGGCGGGTGCGTTCGTTTTGTCGATGTTGTTTGGAACCTTGTGGGCGGTGATCGGATACGCGACAAGATCGCGCTCGCGGCCCTGATCTTGTTTGTTGTTTTGCTGCGAGTCCCAGAGCGAAAAGGTTGTGGCAAGCGGCCCGGATGCCCGGGCCTTGATCTGAATGAACGCCTGCGTGCTTAGCGCGTGAGAACAATGAAGTCGGTCCCCTTGCCGGTCTCGTGACTTGGGCCGTGATCGGACACCGTCAGGGTCGAGCCGACTTTGACGAGTTCGGTGATCTTGCGGTGGATCTCTGCCGGGATCTTCACGCGATTGAGGGCTGCGCGAACGGTCAAGCGCTTTGCAGATGTCGCGGCGCGTTTGTCTTGCGCAGTCTGCCGTTTGCGCTGCGACCGCCGGGCCCGCCGTTTCCCGGACTTTGACTTGCGCGATGCCGAACGTTGCGTCTCCGGAACGGTCAAGGCGACCCATTGCAGCGTCGTCTCATCATCAGCCTCCGCAACTGCCTGGATGAGATGTGTCCCGACCGGCGCCTGCGGATCTTCGAACGTGATCGGCGCAGCGATAATATCCTGATAGCCTTGGCGCACGTGGATTTTAGAGGTCCGGCGGCTGACCAGGATGTGCACCGGGCGGCCGCGCAGCTTCTGAAGCTTGTTGAACAAATCCCGTGCTGATCGGGCCTTGGTCGCGCGGTGCAACGCCTTTGTCATGGCCAAGCGACCGGACTTGGCGGCAGCAACTGTCCGCGTCTGAGTGGCGCGCGCGTTGGCAACGGCGCTCTCGATGTCTTTGCGCTCGGCTTCCGCAATCGATAGTTCATCCAAAGCGCGGGCGACGGCGGCTGCGAGGGTTTGCTCACGCTCGGCCAACGCATCGTACCGCGGGTCCGTAGCGACGACATCGGCATTCTTGACCAGGAACACGCGCAGTTTTTGCTCTGCGCCTGCCAACTGGCGTTGCCATTTGCTTTCCGCGCGCTGCGCCTTGACGAGGATGACCTTCAATTCGCGCAAATGTCGCGCAGCAGCACGAGCCGTTGTGTAGCGAGCCTTTTGATCGCGTTTGATCTCCGCAATAGCCTCAACCGCCGCTTTAAGGTCAGTTTCCAGTGTCTGGCGCCGGACCTCATCCCGTCGTTTGACGTCGGCGCGCGTTCGGACAGCATCAGGCGCTGACGGAGCGACGGCCTGCTCCGGGCCGACGGATGCGGGAATCGCACGGGCCACGGCGGGTGTAACGCCGAATACGGCGTTAACGGCTGGTCTGAGTGGATTGGGGCCGTGGAGGCCGTCATCGCGACGACTTGCGTTGCGCTTTGTGACATTGACCGCCGGACTGTTCTCGCCCTTCGGCAAGCGGTTCCAAAGGAGCGTGTGGCTGACGACGGCCGGGCGCGGAGATCCATTACTGATAACAACACGTGCTGTTCGCCCGGTCATCGAGAAGAGCTGGCGTGCACGCTTCATCGGCAGGCGGACACAGCCATGTGACGCCGGATAGCCCGGTATCGCGCCGGCATGAAAGGCGATTCCAGACCATGTGAGCCGCTGCATGTATGGCATTGGCGCGTTGTAGTACAGGTTTGAGAAGTGTCGCTTCCGCTTCTGGATAATGCTGAATATGCCCTTGGGGGTGCGGTGCCCGGGCTTGCCCGACGATATCGAGCTGGTAAACGCGACTTCGGTGCCGCGATATCCGACCACGCGTTGTCGTCTCAAATTGACGACCAACGTCAACGGCTGGTTGGAGGCACGCTTTTGCGTTGCCTGAGCCGCTGAAACCGGATCGACACTTGCCGCCGAAGCGAATGCCAGCCCGAGTACAGCTGCGTATCGCGCGATGGGCATCATGGCCAGGTATCTCCCGCTTCGTGTGACGTCTCAGGTGTTGCCAACGTGCGATGGGACGATCTCAATCCGCTTAATCATTCATCCAACTGCGTAAAAATATAACGTATGCTGGTTTAACCGCCACAGTTAGAATGTGTGACGTGCGCCCCGCACACGCAATACACGTCGATGATGGTTTGTCGTCTGAAGGGAAGAGTCTGTTCCCAACGAGACACTGTACAGGTGAACCGGCGACCATTGCGGCCCTGCCGCGCGTGGTCTAACCAAGCCGTCCGAGGAGGACGCGACATGCAGGATCATTCCACGACAGCCAAAGAAAACCTGATTGCCGGGGCAACCGGCGATTGGGAGGTTGTGATCGGCCTTGAGGTTCATGTCCAGGTCGCATCGCAGTCGAAGCTGTTTTCTGGGGCGTCGACGGAGTTCGGCGGGGCACCGAATGCGCATGTCTCGCTCGTCGATGCTGCGATGCCGGGTATGTTGCCGGTGATCAATAGAGAATGCGTGGCGCAGGCGATCCGAACGGGGCTCGGCCTCAAGGCCAAAGTCAATCTCCGGTCTGTGTTTGATCGCAAGAACTACTTTTATCCCGACTTGCCGCAAGGCTATCAGATCTCGCAGTACAAGCACCCGATCGTCGGTGAAGGCGAAGTCGAGATCGATATCGACGGCGACACCAAGCCTGTCGGCATCGAGCGCTTGCACCTCGAGCAGGACGCCGGAAAGTCGATCCACGACATGCATCCGGATTACTCGTACGTCGACCTGAACCGGTCCGGTGTTGCGCTGATGGAAATCGTGTCCCGGCCGGATATGCGATCGTCGAAAGAGGCGCAGGCCTATGTCACCAAGCTGCGCACGATCTTGCGGTATCTCGGCACATCAGACGGCGACATGGAGAAGGGAAACCTGCGCGCCGATGTCAACGTGTCGGTGCGCAAACCTGGCGGAGATCTGGGAACGCGGTGCGAAATCAAGAATGTGAACTCCATTCGCTTCATCGGACAGGCGATCGAATACGAAGCACGACGTCAAATCGACATTATCGAGGATGGCGGGTCGATCGACCAGGAGACGCGCTTGTTCGATGCCAAGACCGGCGAAACGCGGTCGATGCGCTCCAAGGAAGAAGCCCACGATTATCGCTATTTTCCGGATCCGGATCTGCTGCCGCTCGAGTTTACGCAGGCCTACGTGGATGACTTGGCCAAGGCGCTGCCGGAGCTGCCCGACGAGAAGAAGCACCGCTTTATCGAAGGCTACGGATTGACGCCGTACGATGCCGGCGTGCTGGTCGCGGAAAAGGAAAGTGCCGAGTTTTTTGAGGCCGTTGCCAAAGGTCGCGACGGCAAGGTTGCCGCGAACTGGGTGATCAACGAGTTGTTCGGCCGTCTCAACAAGGAAGGCACTGCGATCGAGAACTCACCGATTTCGGCTGTCCAGCTTGGTGGGATCGTCGATCTGATCGGCGACGGCACGATTTCCGGCAAGATCGCAAAGGACCTTTTCGAGATCGTCTGGACTGATGGTGGCGACCCGGCGGAGATCGTTGAACAACGGGGCATGAAGCAGGTCACCGATGTGTCTGCGATTGAGAAGGCCGTTGAGGACGTGATTGCCGCAAACCCCGATAAAGCTGAACAAGCGAGGGCCAAACCCAACCTCGCCGGGTGGTTTGTCGGCCAAGTCATGAAAGCGACGGGTGGCAAGGCCAATCCACAGACCGTTCAGGCCATGGTGCGCGAAAAGCTTGGAGTGGAATGATCAGCATTCGACATGCGGATCGGGATGATCTTCCGGCGGTCCAGTCGGTCTTGGTGACAACGTGGCATGCCACCTATGACGCGATCTATGGGGCAGAGCGTGTCGCCGAGATAACCAAGTCGTGGCACGCGCTCGAAGCGCTGGAATGGCAGTTGGACCTTCCCGACTTTGTGCGGCTCATCGCCGTCGAGGATGGCCAGATCGTCGGCACGGCATCGGGCGCGCTGGTCGCGGATGGAGAGCTGAAGTTGTTTCAGCTCTACGTGTTACCGTCCGCTCAGCGGCTTGGCGTTGGCCTCAAGCTATTGAACCGACTGATCGGCGACTTTGCTGGCGCAACACATGTCACTCTGGAGGTTGAGCCTGCGAACGCCGGTGCGGTGGATTTCTATCGTCGCAACGGCTTTGTCGAAGCTGGAACCGTGGCAGACTGCGGCCGTCCGGGAAGTGGCATCCCGGCAATCGTCATGCGGCGGGATCTTGCGTGTGCTCAAGACACGGAACTCTGACGTTGCATTCGCGAACTATGCCATGGCTCGGCTGGCGAACCATTTTCAATTGAAGCATCTAATCCTAGTGTTCGCTACGACAATACACATCCCATTATCGTAGGAGGACGCGCCTATGGACTGGTCGATCCATCACGTGAACATTCCCGCCGTCGACGTGAAAGCAACCGCGAGCTTTTTGCGTGACATCATCGGACTGCCGGAAGGCAACTGGACGTATCCGGACAAGCCCGGCGAACTGCATCACCGGGATGACACGATCGCATACTTCGGGACAGAAAATCGGGGCATCCACGTGGTCAAACCAATCGCCACGTTTGCCCGCGACAACGGCTTCATTCACAATCCGACGATTGGCGGGCATCCGGCGATATCCGTGCCTGACATCACGGCGGTGATGCGACGCTTGGATGATGCCGGGATCCCATATTCTGATGCCGGCACCTACGCCATGAAGGGTGTGCACCAGATCTACGTCTACGATCCATCCATGAACGTGATCGAGATCAATCAGGTCTTGTAGGCAGCGGCGCCTTCCGTTCCGAAAATGCGACGTCAGTTAATGCAAGGCGCATCTTGCGCCTTGCTGGGAGCCAGCGGACGCGCGCCAATGCGGATCCACTACATGTCCGATCTCCATCTGGAGTTCGGGCAACACACCATCGACTTGCCCGACGGTGACGTGCTGGTTCTTGCTGGTGACATCACGGTTGCGCGCACGCTGGATCCAAGCAAGACGGATGTGCGCAGCCAAAGGACGCAAACGCGCACGCGCGCACTGTTTGACCGCGCGCGGCGTAACTTTGATCGTGTGCTCTACATCGCCGGCAATCACGAGCACTACGGCGGAGATATTTATACGACGGGCGAAATCCTTGCGGAGCATGTCGCCAACGGGAACGTTCAGTTCTGCGAAAATTCCGCCGTCGAGATCAACGGAGTGACGTTTCTGTGCTGCACGCTATGGACTGATATGGACCGGCGTGACCCCGACACGCTGCGCAACGTTGACCGGGGCCTGACCGACTTCTTTGTCGTGTCTGCCGGCAAACGCCGGTTCTCTTCGCAGCTCGCTGCGGACATTCACGATCAGTCCCTGCAATGGCTGAGGAGCGAGTTGGCCGCCCGGAGCGGGCAGCCCGTTGTCGTCGTTACGCACCATGCACCCAGTTACCGCGGTCTTGCGCCGCAGTTCGCATATAGCGAACTCAACGGCGGCTTTGCGTCGAATATCGAGCATGTGACGGCCGACAACCCGAACATGGTCGCCTGGATTTTTGGCCACACTCATGTTCGCACACGCTTTCGCATTCGTAATACGATGTTTCGCGCGAATTGTGCCGGCTATCCCGGCACGGACTTGGACGGCTTTGATCCCGATACATGGTTTGAAGTTTAGACCGCCACGCGACGCGAATTCGCGCTCCAATTCGCATGCCGGGCTCAAGGCTGAATGTTAAGAGACTTCGGTATCGCTCGGCTCGATTGGCCGTCCGAAAAACAGCGTGTAGCCGTCGGCGTCTGCGATTTCAAACCCCCGCAAGCTGTCGTCCGTGTTCGCGAGCGGCTTGGAGAAACGCACGCCGTTGGCCGTAAGTTCTGCAGCGAGCCCATCAGGATCTGGAACGTAGACATAAGCGTCCCAACTGGCCCAGTGATGGCGTTGCGGATTTGGCAGTGGCGCGATCTGCTGATCGATCTCTTTCAGCATGATCTGTACGCCGCCGCGGCCCACGATTGCAAAGAACGGCTCGGGTTCCGGCGTTTCAGACCTGACGTCGAAGCCAAGCTTCTCACGATAGAATGCCGTCGAAGCCTTGAGATCCCGCACGATGAAGAACGGCGAGATTGATTGCAGCGCGGCTTGGTGCGTGGTCTGGTCCGTCATGCTGTGTCTCCGCCCTGTTGCGGTGCCGTTGTTGTTCATTCCAAGTCGGACTCTCTAGATGCGGTCAGATTGAGCTGGAACCATCCCACACCCGTTCGTTTGGTCTTCCTGGCCGGCCACCCAACGGCACGATTTCATGGGTGGCCAGCCAAGTGACTCGAACAGGGGGTGTGGGCCGGCGTAGTGAGTCCGCCTATGGCGGACATACTCTAGTCTTCGCGCAGGACATCTCGCAATGTGTTGCCGCGGTACTCCTTTCGGAGCAGGTCGCGACGTTGCAGCTCCGGAACTATGTGATCAACAAACGCTTCGATCTCACCGGGGCACGTGATGGCGGACAGCATGAAGCCATCACCCCCGACTTCGCCCATGAACGCTTCCATCTGATCCGCGATGGATGAAGCTGTACCGACGAATTGCGGCAGCGAGACGCTTTCGCCATGGCGGCGCGCGGCTTCGCGGATCGTCATCGGGGTTCCGTCGTCGTGCATCGCACGCGATCGCATGCGATCAAGTTTGGGTTCGGGGTTGTCGATCAGGTTCGAGTCCAAGTCGAGTGTCGAAAGATCGAAATCTGAGTGCGCCGATAGCAGCGCCAGGCCGCCTTCGGACGGGACCAGTTCGTTGTGCGCGGCCTGGCGCTCGCGGGCGTGGGCTTCGCTCTCTCCGATAATCGGTTGCATGCCGAATAGGAGCTTGCAGTGGTCCGGGTTGCGACCCAGTTCGGCCATTCGATCCTTAATGTCGCGATAGTACGTTGCCGCGTTCTTGGCGACGGGCTGAATCGCAAATATGCCGTCAGCGTGCCGGGCTGCGAAGTCGCGGCCTTTCGGCGAGACGCCAGCCTGCAAGATGACGGGGCCGTCCTGCGGTGACCGGATCACGTTCAGCGGTCCGCGGGACTTGAAAAACCGGCCTGCAAACTCGATCCGCCGGACCTTGTCTGGATCGGTGAACATCGGCGTGTCGGGATCGGCGACGACCGCGTCGTGATCCCAACTCTCCCACAGCTTGCGGCAGACTTCGATGAACTCCTCGGCGCGGTCGTAGCGGGTATCGGAATCTTGCCGTTCCTCGCCAAAGTTGGCGGCCTGATTTGCATTGAGTGATGAGACAACGTTCCAGCCCGCGCGGCCGGCCGTCAGGTGATCCAGCGTGGCCCAGAGCCGTGCCGCATAATAGGGGTGATGGTGGCTGACGGAGAATGTTGACGCGAGGCCGATACGGCTTGTGGCGGCGCCCATCCAGGAGAGAAGTGGGACGGGATCATGCTCTGGGACTTGGGTTGCATACTTCAGCGATGGCGCGAGTGCACCGGTGTACGTGTCGGCAATGTAATTCAGGTCGGCGAAAAAGACCATGTCGAAGCAGCCGCGTTCGCAAGTTCGGGCGATGTGTTGGTAGAGGTCGGGACGCGCCCAATCCCACCCGGCTGCCAAGGTCTCGGGATGCCGCCACATCGCAAGGCTGTGGAACGTCGGTCCATGCACGAGAAACTGGGCCAAGTGCATGCGTTTCGCGGTGAGCATCACGTTTCATCCCATTGTTATTTGTCGTCATGTATCGTCCAAACTGAAGGCTAATCCCTTCGATACGTCTGCACCATCGCCATATCTTCAATCCGTCTTTGATCGTTAGGACGTTCACGACGGGTTCAGCGCGGTCCGAGTACATCGCTCGCATGATGTACGAATTCCTACGACTTGGGCGGGCCGCTGTCATCGCTGTGGTTCTTGCCGTGCCGCTTCTTCATTCCGGCGCGATGCATGCGGCACCGCTGGCGTGTATTGCAGACTGGTCGCGCGCGTCGCGTGTTGTGGCGAAAGAGCGGCTGGCACCAGTCTCCCAGCTCTCGCGCGCCGCACGGGAGAAGCGGGTGGGCCACGTTCTGACAGCGACCTTGTGCTCGGATCGCGGCAGATTTGTTTACCGTGTTCTTTTGCGCCGGGCCGGTGGGCGCATTCAGTCCGTGACGGTGGATGCACGAACGCCGTTCGCTCGCTAAACTGAGGCTGAGACTGACGTGCGGACAGCAGACGCATTATGGGAGGCCAACATGCGCGCACTCGTTGTGGAAGATGAGCCCGATCTCAATCGGCAGCTTAAGGCAGCGCTTGCCGAGGCTGGTTTCGCGGTTGACGTCGCATTTGACGGCGAAGAAGGCTACTTCCTCGGCGATACCGAGCCTTATGACATTGTCGTTCTGGATCTTGGGCTTCCGAAAATGGATGGGCTTCGCATTCTGGAAGAGTGGCGGCGGACGTCCCGCACGATGCCGGTCATCATTTTAACAGCGCGCGACCGGTGGAGCGACAAAGTGGCTGGCATGGACGCGGGCGCCGACGACTATCTGGCCAAGCCGTTCCACATGGAAGAGCTACTCGCGCGGGTCCGCGCGCAGGTGCGCCGGGCTGCCGGTCATGCGAGTGCCGAGATTTCTTGTGGTTCGTTGACGTTGGATACGCGCTCGGCTCGGGTGACGTGTGGCGGCGAACCTGTGAAGCTGACCTCGCATGAGTATCGCTTGCTGGCCTACCTGATGCACCACAATGATCGTGTCGTCTCACGGACGGAACTTGTCGAACATCTCTATGATCAGGATTTTGATCGCGATTCCAATACGATAGAGGTTTTTATCGGTCGGCTGCGCAAGAAGGTTCCGGCTGATCTGATTCAGACCGTTCGCGGGCTTGGCTACCGGATGAGTGACGGAGGCGACCCTGCGTGACGGTCAACTCGCTCGCGTTTCGACTGTTTGTGACGGCGGTTGTGTGGACGGCGATCGTGCTGCCGCTGGCCGGCTTTACGATCAACTCGCTTTACGAACGCGAGACGCAGCAGGCGTTTGACGACAGGCTGAAGACGTTTCTGTATGTGATCCTGACGGAAAGTACCGCACGCGGCGGCTCCGTGCCGGATCAACCGACCAATGTCGGTGAGGCTCTGTTCGAACTGAGCGAAAGCGGTTGGTACTGGCAGATCCGACCGGCAGATGGGCGCGGTGGAGATATGCTGGTCTCCGGCTCGCTTGCGAACGGACGCATTCCATCTCCGGCAGACACCGAAGCGACGCCCGACGCTGAAGGTATTCGCTGGCGCAATGAGACGGGCCCCAATGAGCAACCCATTCGTGTTGCCGAGATGCTATATCGGCTTGGACCCAAGCAGGATGGGCCGACCTATTCTTTCATTGTGGCGGGTCCGCTCGATTGGTTGGATGAACGTGCCAGTGGCTTTCGAACCCATCTGACCACAGCTTTGGCGATTGCCGGCCTCGTTTTGCTGGCGATGACATACTTCCAAGTCCGGTTCGGTCTGCTGCCACTCCAACAAATCGAGCAAGGCTTGCAGGCAATCCGGTCTGGCAAGACAGAGCGGTTGGAAGGCGAGTTTCCAACCGAGATTCGGCCGCTACAACACGAGCTTAACGCTCTGATGCAGTCAAACCAGGAGATTATCGAGCGCGCACGTACGCAAGTCGGCAATCTCGCCCATGCGCTCAAGACGCCGCTTGCGGTCATCACGAACGAGGCCAACGACGCGGACGGGACGTTTGCGCGCAAGGTCGTGGACCAGTCGCGCATTATGCGGGATCAGGTCGCGCTTTATCTGGATCGCGCGCGAATCGCTGCACGGGCCGGCTCGATCGGGCGGGTGACCGACATCGAGCCCGTGGTCGATGCGTTGCACCGGGCGCTGGAGCGGATCTACAGGGATCGCGGCGTTGAGGTCATTGTATCCGTTGCGCCGGATTGCCGCTTTCAAGGTGAAAAACACGACCTTGAAGAAATGCTCGGCAACCTCATGGATAATGCCTGCAAGTGGGCGCGTAAGAACGTTTACCTCAATGCAAAAAGCGTTGGTCCGGGAACGCATGGTGAGCCCCCGCAGGTGGTCATCTCGATTGAGGATGATGGGCCCGGACTCAGCGCTGAACAGCGCTCAAAGCTTGGGCGGCGGGGTGTTCGTCTCGACGAAACCAAGCCGGGTTCGGGCCTTGGCCTCTCGATCGTATCGGAACTGGCGGCATCCTATCGCGGCCAGTTTCGCCTGGAGGCCTCTGATCGTGGCGGGCTCAAAGCCATTTTGACGCTGCCGCGACCAGCGGAATCGGCGGAATTGTCATAATTGCGACGATAAGCGTGCGGCGGTCCGGTCCGTTGGTCATCCACAGCTTCCGCGGTCTTGCCTGCTCAAATTCCACCCCGCGACAGCACGCCCTACCACCGCCCCTTTGAAATGTAGGGTTGCTGGGCGATTGTAAGGTACGTCTGGTCGAATAGATAACAATCACGCCGCCGGACAGCCAGTTGCGCTTCGGCGCGCCACAGACGTGAATCGTTGGGAGCACGCGGGCAAATTCATGCTGTTCTGGATTGCAGCGGCCGTCATGACGGGCGCCGTCATTGTCGCAATAGTCTGGCCGCTTAGGACAGGCGCCGAAGCCTTGGATACGGCGCCGACGGATCGCGACGCCGACGTCAACGTTTACAAAGACCAGCTGCGCGAACTGAACGCGGACTTGGAACGCGGCGCAATCAGCGAGGCTGATGCTGCAGCTGCGAAGATCGAGATCTCGCGCCGGCTTCTCGCCTCTGCGGATGCCAACGCGACTGCGACGTCTTCACTAGCGGATGTGGCCAAGCCCGTTGCGCTTGCGTGCGCGGTTGTTGTGCCTCTCTTGGCGCTTGGGAGTTATCTATCGTTCGGTCAGCCCGGCTACTCAGACCTACCGCGTTCGGCGCGATTGCAGCAACCGATTGAACGCACGCCGGTGCACGAGCTGATTGCGCGTGTCGAGGCTCGATTGCGGGAGGTGCCGCAGGATGGACAGGGTTGGGACGTGATTGCGCCAATCTATCTCCGTCGTGGCCAACTGGATAAGGCGAAGCTCGCGTTTGAGCGTGCCATTGCGATTCTTGGCGAAAATGACAGGCGGCTGAACGGGTTGGCCCAGACGATTGTCAGCCTGAATAGCGGACGTGTCACTGATGAAGCTGCGGCGCTGTACGAAAAGCTGGTGAAACGCCTGCCGCAGTCTCCAGCGCCGAAATTCTGGTTGGCGGTCGCCAAAGAACAGCGCGGCAATCTGATCGCGGCGCGCGGCGCGTACCAAAAGCTCCTTGCCAGTGCGCCGGATGATGCGCCGTGGCGCGCGACGGTTCAGCGACGGTTGGATGCACTTTCGAGGCGCCTTTCTGCTGCACCGTTGCGGTCCCAGCCTGAAACGGCTGCCCCTGATGCGCCATCTTCAGCCAGCGCGCCGTCGTCGGCGCCAGGGCCAACGCAGCCGGGGCCAACGCAATCTGACGTCGCGGCCGCGTCGAAGATGAGCCCAGGTGATCGTATGACGATGATCCAGGGGATGGTCGACGGATTGGCCGAGCGCCTCGCGGAGGATGGCAGCGACGCTGAGGGCTGGAAGCGCTTGATCCGGGCCTATGTCGTGCTCGGGCAACGCGACAAGGCAGAGGCCGCGTTGAAGCGCGCGCGCGTCGCTCTTGCTGATGTGAAGTCGAAACGAGACGATGTGGACGCGTTTGCCCAGAGATTGGGGCTGCCAAGTTCGGGCGAAGCGGCACCTGGCGACAATCAAACCAGCAATTGATAGCAGAGGACTGGACGGGTGGAATGCGTTCAGGACCGTAGAACATGACACGAAAACAGCGACGCGGCTTTTTGATCGGTGGTGGTGTCGTCATCCTTGCCCTGGCAGGGCTTCTCGTAACGTTCGCGCTGCGCGATACCATCGTTTTCTTCTATGCCCCGAGCGATCTCGAAGCGAAGTCTGTGGAGCCGGGCCAGCGCATCCGTATCGGCGGGTTGGTGAAGACCGGCTCAGTGAAACGCGGTGAAGGGGCAAAGATCACCTTCGCTATTACCGATACGGTCGAGACGGTTAAGGTGACCTATACCGGCATTCTTCCAGACCTGTTCCGGGAAGGACAAGGCGTTGTTGCTGAAGGAGAACTCAGCACTGCCGGTATCTTCGCTGCCGATACCGTTCTGGCAAAACATGATGAGAACTACATGCCGCCCGAAGTCGCCGATGCGCTGAAAAAGCGCGGTGTCGAACTCGGGAAAACGTCAGTGCATCCTGGACAGTGAGCACGAGGCGGCCGTCTCGGCCCGCATTGGCTGAAACAAGAGGTGAAATGGGAATGGCTGAGCGCACATCATGACAGTAGAACTCGGACACTTCGCTCTCTTGCTTGCCCTGGCGACGGCCGCTGTTCAGGCGGTTGTGCCATTGGTTGGAACACAGATCGGCGATCGGCGTTTGATGCAAGTCGCGGTACCGGCAGGTGTCGTCCAGCTGGTGCTGTTGTTGATCAGCTTTCTCGCGTTGACGAACGCGTATCTTGTTTCTGATTTCTCCGTCCTCAACGTGTATCAGAACTCGCATTCGGCAAAGCCGTTCCTCTACAAGTTGTCCGGTGTGTGGGGCAATCACGAAGGGTCGATGCTGCTCTGGGTCCTGATCCTCGCGCTGTTCGGTGCAGCGGTTGCTGTGTTCGGCAACAACCTGCCGTTGTCCCTTCGCGCGAATGTACTTGCCGTTCAGGCGATGATTGCCCTCGCGTTTTTGTTGTTTATCGTTTTGACCTCGAACCCATTCGATCGGGTCGCGAACGCGCCGTTTGAAGGGCGCGGGCTTAATCCCATTCTCCAGGATCCGGGGTTGGCGTTTCACCCGCCGTTGCTCTACGCGGGCTATGTTGGTTTCTCGATTGCGTTCTCATTTGCCGTTGCCGCGCTGATAGACGGGCGCATTGATGCGGCGTGGGCGCGATGGGTACGGCCGTGGACGCTTGCGGCATGGATGTTCCTGACGCTCGGCATCGCACTTGGCTCCTACTGGGCCTATTACGAACTCGGCTGGGGCGGATGGTGGTTCTGGGACCCGGTTGAGAATGCCTCGTTCATGCCGTGGCTTGCCGGAACGGCCCTGTTGCACTCCGCGCTGGTGATGGAAAAGCGCGAGGCACTCAAGATCTGGACGGTTCTGCTGGCCTTGCTGACGTTCTCTCTGTCTCTTATGGGAACGTTTCTTGTCAGATCGGGTGTTTTGACATCCGTGCACGCCTTCGCGGTGGATCCGGAGCGTGGGGTCTTCATTCTCGGGATCATGGTCGTTGTCATCGGCGGCTCTCTGGCCTTGTTCGCCATGCGGGCCGGTGAATTGCGCCAAGGCGGACTGTTCGCGCCGATCAGTCGCGAAGGGAGCCTGGTGCTCAACAACATTCTGTTGACGACGAGCTGCGCGACCGTCCTAGTCGGTACGCTTTATCCGCTCGCACTTGAAGCGGTCACGGGGGAGAAGATCTCGGTCGGACCGCCGTACTTCAACATGACCTTCGTGCCGTTGATGGTACCGCTGCTGATCGCGATTCCGTTCGGCACGCAATTGGCGTGGAAGCGGGGCGATCTGCTCGCCGCGGCTCAGCGTCTCTACACGGCAATTGGTTTGACCCTGGTTATCACCATTTTGGTTTTTGCGTTTGTCATGCGGGGCCCCTGGCTTGCACCGATTGCTTTAGCGCTGGGCGTTTGGGTCGTGGTCGGCGCGATCTACGACTTGGCGAGCCGGGCCAAGGTCGGGCAAGTCGCCTGGTCCGTTGCGTGGTCCCGATTTATTGGTTTGCCCCGGTCTGCATTCGGTACAGCGCTGGGCCATATCGGCGTCGGGGTGATGACCATCGGTATCGTGACCATGACCGCATACCGCACGGAAAACGTGCTGATTATGAAAACCGGTGATACCGTTGCAATCGCCGGCTACGACCTGCGTTTCGATGGTGCCGCTGCGGCGACGGGGCCGAATTATCAAGCGGAACGAGGCACGTTTACGGTTACCCGCGGGGGCGATTTCATTGCGACATTGTTGCCGGAACGGCGGATGTATACCGCTCCGGCTCAGTCCACGAGTGAGGCTGGTATCTTCCCGTCTTGGCGAGGCGATCTCTACGCGGTTCTCGGCGACCGGCAGACAGCCGGTGGCTACACGGTCCGTGTTTACTTCAATCCATTTGTGCGGTGGATTTGGTTGGGTACCCTGATCATGTCGCTGGGTGGAATCGTCTCGCTGTCGGATCGGCGTCTGCGTATCGGAGCGCCGCGGCGTGCCGCAGTCAAGGCGGCGCCGCAACCAGTGGCAGGGTGATCGGAAACTGAGAGATGCAAAAATCGGTGATATGTTTCCGCGCAATCGCACTGGTCATCGTAGCGATGGTTTGGGCCAGTGCTGCGGGTGCGGTTGAGCCGGGCGAACGCTTGTCTGACCCGGGTCTCGAAGCGCGGGCTCGGGCGCTTTCGGCCGAGCTAAGATGCCTTGTCTGTCAGAACCAGTCGATTGACGACTCGAACGCTGGTCTGGCGCGCGACTTGCGCGTTCTGGTCCGTGAGCGGATTTCCGCTGGCGACACAGACAAGGAAGTTCTCGATTATGTCGTCTCCCGGTACGGGAAGTTCGTTTTGTTGCGCCCGCCGTTCGACATGCAGACGCTCTTGCTATGGCTGGCGCCGCTGCTGCTTCTGATCGCTGCGCTCACGTACGTTTATCTGGCAATGCGTCGCGGGCAAGCGGCCGTGTCGAGCCCAGCGGGGCTGACGGCAGACGAACAGGCGCGCGTTGATCAGCTACTTAAGGATAAATGAGATATCCCGCGCGACCGAAATCCAGGCTTCAAAGGCGGTTGGGCTCTCAATCGATCCGCATTACCGACTTTTAATTCGCAAGCCATGGGTCAGTAAGAAACGTGGCCGTATGGTCGCGAATGACCCGTTCTGAACTATGAATCGAAAGGCATTCCGATATGCAACTTCTCCGTGTGGGGTTCCCGTTGCGGTCCCGCCGTTCTTCCCGCAACGCGAGGCGGCCAAATAGTTTTGTCGCGACCTGCATGATTGCTGCCGGGGTGGTTGCGTTGGGCGCCTTAGGGGCGGTCCAGCCGGCGCAGGCCCAATTGAAACCAGGCGTGAATGCGCCGCTCAGCTTTGCGGACATTGTCGATCGTGTCAGCCCGTCCGTGGTCAGCATCCGCGTCACCAGTGGTTTGGGGCCGGCCCGCACGGCGCGCAGAAACGTTCCGAACGGTCGACGCGGCCTGCCGTTCCCGGATCTGTCGCCAGATCACCCGTTGAACGAGTTCTTCCGGGAGCGTCCGCGTCAGTTCGGCCGCCGCGGCCCTGGCGCACCAAACCCACGGGCGCAACCGCGACGCTCGCAAGGTTCAGGTTTTGTGATCTCAGAAGACGGGTTTGTCGTGACCAACAACCACGTTGTGCGCGACGCGGATGAAGTCACGGTCGTTTTCGGCGAGAAGGAAGAGCACAAAGCCAAGGTCATGGGCACTGACCCCCGGACCGACCTCGCGCTCTTGAAAATCGAGTCCACCAAAAAGTTCAAACCCGTGCGCTTTGCCAGCAGCAATGGCCGCGTTGGTGACTGGGTGATTGCCGTCGGCAACCCGTTTGGTCTCGGCGGTACTGTGACGGTTGGCGTGATTTCATCGCTTGGCCGCGATCTCGGCTCCAGCCCCTACGACTTCATGCAGATCGATGCTGCAATCAACCGCGGCAATTCGGGTGGGCCGACATTCAACCTCCAAGGTGAAGTGATCGGCGTGAACACGGCGATCTACTCGCCATCGGGCGGCAACGTGGGCATCGCATTTGCTGTGCCGGCGTCGACGGCCCGGTCCGTGATTGATCAGCTGAAGTCGTCGGGCAGTGTCAGCCGTGGATGGCTTGGTGTTCGCATCCAGAACATCGATGACGACATTGCCGCCAGCCTTGGATTGGCGAAGGCCGAAGGGGCTCTGATCAACGAACTCACATCCGGTGGACCTGCTGAAAAGTCAGGACTGCGGGTTGGGGACGCGATTCTGAAAGTCGGTGGTCAGCCCATCGCAGACAGCCGTGACCTCGCACGCAAGATCGCAGACTACGCACCCGATACAACAGTGCCGATTGACGTGCGCCGCGGATCGCAAGATCTCACGATCCAGGTCAAGCTCGGCCGGTTCCCAACAAGCGGAAACCGGGTCGCATCCAATGCGCCGAACCGGCCTGGACCAACGCAGAGAGCAGCCGTATCAGTCAAGGAGCTAGGTCTTGAGATCGGAAGCGTTAACGATCCGGCCCGTAAAGGCGTGATGATCCGCGACGTCGATCCGGATGGCCCGGCGGCGGCGAAGGGTCTGCAATCCGGCGACGTGATCGTTCAGGTCAATTCTCAGGATGTTGCGAAACCTGCAGATGTCACGGCGGCAGTCGCGCGCGTCAAGAGGCTCGGTCGCCCGTCCGTTCTGATGATGGTTGAGACGAGCCGCGGGCGCAGGCTCGTTGCGGTGAACTTTCAGAAGTAACTGAAGTTCAGCTTGCAGACGAACGGCGATTCTCGGGGCGACGAGCGCGGTGCGGTGCACCGCGCTCTTGTGTTTTGGAGGATAAGTGCCACTGTGGTGGGCACGGATGAAGGGTGTGTTGGATTCCGCGATGCGTGTTCTTGTTGTCGAGGATGATGCCGAGGCCGCAGGCTTTCTTGTGAAAGCTCTGCGGGAAAGCGGGCACGAGCCAGACGTCGCCTACAATGGTGACGACGGCTTCGCTATGGCCATGGAGACGAACTACGACATTCTGGTTGTCGATCGCATGCTGCCGAAGCGCGATGGTCTGACCCTGATCCAGGACTTGAGAGACCAGCTGTCGTTTATGCCGCCCGTTCTTATTCTCTCTGCTCTTGCCGATGTCGACAATCGCGTTGAAGGTCTGCGTGCGGGGGGGGACGACTATCTGGCCAAGCCCTATGCCTTTTCCGAATTGCTCGCGCGCGTTGAGGCGTTAACCCGCCGCCCGCAGCCTGAGCAGCTTCAAACCCAATACCAAGTTGCGGATCTGATCATGGATCGCCTGGCGCGGCGTGTGAGCCGCGATGGGCAAGATATCCTGCTTCAGCCGCGTGAATTTCGCCTGCTTGAGTTTCTCATGAAGAACGCCAATCACGTCGTCACCCGCACGATGTTGCTTGAGCACGTATGGAACTATCATTTCGATCCGCAGACGAATGTTATCGACGTTCACATCTCGCGCTTGCGGGGCAAGATTGACAAGGGCTTCGATAAACCGCTGCTGCATACCGTGCGCGGCGCCGGGTACATGATCCGCGATGAATCCGAAGGGTGATGTCGGGGAGGAGACGGCTGCGGCGTTGTCGGCAAGCTGGCGGATCAGGTCGCGCAGCATGCGTCTGGCAGGTCTCTTTGCCGCGCTATTGACTGTATTGGCGGCGGGCGTCGTTGCGGCGCTTTACTTTGCGTTTTCCAACGAGATCACACGAACCCAGATCGCGACGCTCGAGTCCGAGGCGCGGCTCCTCGCCGGTTTCGGGGATCGCACAGGTGCGGCAGCCATCGCGGCGCTTGTTGAGGCCAATCCCGGAAAAGAAACGCTCTATATCGTGGAGAACGCGCAGGGACAGCGTCTGTCTGGCCCGACCGTTCTCGATATCAAGGCGCTCGACACCGCCAAGCGTCGGCTGCTTCTGACCTATCGCCAGGGCCCGGTCAGCTCGCAGGCGCGCGAGGCTGTTGGTGTACGGCGACCGTTGCGCACGGGCGGTGCGGTGATTGTTGCCAAGGACATGGCTTCGGCACGTCGATTTGCGCGTTGGGTCCTGCTTTCGTTTTTGGCGGGCATCGGTGTGCTGCTTGGAGCGGTTGTGGCCGTCGGCTTTGCGCTGGCCACGGCGATGCGGCGGCGCGTGGACACGCTGACGAAGAGTATTCGTGAGATCATGTCCGGCGACATGTCTCACCGGCTTGGGTTGGCCGGCACGGACGATGAAATTGACCGGCTGGCTGGCGAGGTCAATCGCATGCTCGACCGGATCGAGCGCCTGATGCACGGCCTCAAGGATGTGTCCGACAACATCGCGCATGATCTCAAAACGCCGCTCAGCCGATTGCGGAATCGTGTCGAAGCCGCACTGGGCGAAGCCTCGGACGCCGAGTCCGCACGCGCGGCGCTCGAACGCGTCATCGAAGACGCCGACGGCCTGATCCGCACGTTTGATTCCCTTCTTTTGGTTGCGCGTTTGGAAGCACGCGCCGTCGCGCAGCGGGCTGAAGTTTTTGAGCTGATGGAGTTTCTGACGGATGTTGCCGATCTCTACGAGCCAATCGGTCAGGAGCGCGGTATCAGCATCGCAGTTGTGTGTTCGACTCCGGTTTCGATTTCGGCCCATCGCCAACTGATCACCCAGGCCGTCTCCAACCTGATCGAAAACGCGATCAAGTACGCAGCCGATACGGCGATGGCGTCCATCGAACTGTCTGCCGGAGTTCGCGCCAGCGGTGTTGAGATTACCGTTGCCGACAGTGGACCGGGTATTCCGGAGCAGGACCGGGCGCACGCGCTCAAACGGTTTGGCCGCCTCGATACAAGTCGGAGTACGCCTGGCTCCGGTTTGGGTTTGAGCCTGGTTGCCGCCGTCGCGGAACTGCATGGCGGCACGGTGCGGTTGGAAGATAATCAACCGGGCTTGCGTGTTGTTCTTTGTTTGCCGCAGGCCCGCATTGCATAATCGCATGGCGCTATATTGGCTTTGATCGAGCCTGGCCGAACACGCTTATGCAAGATGTGCTCGGCGGTTCGTGCTGGGACATCGTGCGATGACGACAAACTTTGGATCTTTGATTTCGCGCCTTGGATCGGACAAGTCTCCGCGGTCTGACGCGGCTGCGCTGAGCCGCGTCGCCGAGCTCAAAGCGGCTGCCGTCAAGTCCAACGTCGACGCCGCCGATATCGCATGCCTGGACAATGCGGAGGTTGTTACCCTTCTGGCCGGTATCGATGCCGGATCGCCGTACTTGCGCATGCTTGTTAATCGTGACCCGGCGTTGGTCCTGTCTTTGCTGCGCGATGATCCGGATGTGCGCTTGCATAACATCGTATTGCAACTGCAGGCTTTGGCTGAGGCGTGCCCAACCAACGCCGCCGGTTTCCGCCAGCTCATGAGCGAGGCGCGGCGGTTGAAATGCGAAGCCGCCTTGCTGATTGCGTTCGCTGACTTGGGCGGTGTCTGGACGGTTGACGCTGTGATGCAGGCGTTGACACGGGTTGCGGATTGCGCCGTTCAAACCGGCATTCGTTATCTGTTTCGTGCAGCCGCAGCGCGCGGCGCGTGGCTGAGTACAGACGAAACGTCGCCGGAGGCGGACTCCGGTTTCATCGTTCTTGCGATGGGCAAGCACGGGGCCCACGAGCTCAACTATTCCAGCGATATCGATCTGATTGTTTTATTCGATCGCGACAAGGCCCGCGTTCGGGAGGGGGTCGAACCGCAGCAGCTGTTTGTGCGCATCACGCGTGATCTGGTTCGCTACATGCAGGAGCGGACGTCCGACGGCTACATTTTCCGAACCGATTTGCGATTGCGGCCGGACCCGGGTGCAACGCAGGTTGCCATGTCGACCAATGCCGCCCTGAGCTACTATGAGAGCGTCGGCCAGAACTGGGAACGCGCCGCAATGATCAAGGCGCGTGTGATTGCCGGAGATTTCGAAGCGGGCCAGTCGTTCCTTGACGAACTCGGACCATTCATTTGGCGCAAGTATCTCGATTTCGCCGCGATTGCCGATATTCACGCGATGAAGCGCCAGATCCATGCCTATCGCGGGTTCGGCGCGATTGCGGTGACAGGACATAACCTGAAGCTTGGCCGCGGTGGTATCCGGGAGATTGAGTTCTTCGCGCAAACGCAGCAGCTCATCGCGGGCGGTCGCCAGCCGGAACTGCGGGTGCGCCAGACGTGTGCCGTACTCGATCGCTTGTTGGAACGTGGGTGGATCGAGTCGCATGTCCGGTACGAACTCCAGGCCGCTTACGGAAAGCTTCGCTGGGTTGAGCATCGGCTGCAAATGGTGGCGGACGAGCAGACGCAGACGCTGCCGCGCGACCCGGAGGCGCTCACGCGTTTCGCGCGTTTCTGCGGTTTCGATACCGTTGAGGCATTTGAGGCCCACCTGCGCGAGATCCTCGAGACGGTTCAGAGCCACTATGCGGCGTTGTTCGAGGACGTTCCGGAGCTGACAAAGGATGGCCAGAACCTGGTGTTTGCCGGCAATCAGGACGATCCCGATACACTTGCGGCATTGTCGCGGCTCGGGTTTGCCGAGCCATCACGTGCAATCGAGATTGTCGGAAACTGGCACCGCGGCCGGTACCGCGCCACGCGGAGCGCTGCGGTTCGTGAGCGCCTTACGGTTATTCAGCCGCATCTCGTGACTGCGCTCGCGGACACGATCGATCCGGATGCTGCGCTGCTTGCCTTTGACCGCCTGCTGGCGCAACTCCCGGCTGGTGTGCAGTTCTTTGCGGTGCTGCGGGCAAATCCCGCACTGCTGCGCCTGATCGCAACCATCGTGGGTTCGGCACCGCGGCTTGCTGAAGTGCTCGGGCGCCGCCGCCGGGTTCTGGATGCCGTCCTCGATCCGCAATTGATCAGCGATGCCTTACCCTCCCGAGATGAGTTGACCGCACTGCTTGATCAGGCCCTGGCCGGCAGTGAGGACCTCCAGACGTCGCTCGATCGGGTCCGCATATTGGGCAGCGAGCAGAGCTTCCTGATCGGCGTGCGTATTCTTGCCGGCATGATCTCCGCAGCAGAAGCCGGTTTGGCCTATGCGCGCCTGGCTGAGGCGATTATCGCCAAGCTGCACGCTGTGGTCGTCGATGACTTTGTCATTCGTAACGGTCGCATCGCAGGCGGCGAAAGCGTTGTCATCGCCATGGGTAAGCTCGGCGGCGGTGAAATGACGGCGGCCTCGGATTTGGATCTGATCTTGATCTATGATGCGCCAGCAGACGCCGTTCCGACCGGCGGAGATCGCCCGCTCACCGTACCGGAGTACTTTGGGCGGCTGACACAACGTTTGATCACGGCACTTTCGGCACCGACCGCGGAAGGTCAGCTCTACGATGTCGACATGCGTTTGCGCCCATCCGGCCAGAAGGGCCCGCTCGCGGTGCGGTTCGCGAGCTTTGAAACCTATCAAAAGTCCGACGCCTGGACCTGGGAGCATATGGCGCTGACACGCGCCCGCGTGGTCGCCGGCGATCCCAGTCTCGCAAAACGGGTCGAAGCTGCGATTGGTGCCGTTTTGACGTCTCCGCGTGACCGCGAGAGCCTGGCGCGAGACGTTCGTGAGATGCGCGCCCGCGTCGCGAAGGAAAAGGGCACAGACAACATCTGGGATCTCAAACAGGTGCGTGGCGGACTTGTTGATCTCGAGTTTACGGCGCAATTCCTGCAGCTGGCGCATGCCGCAAGGACGCCAGAGGTATTGCATCAGTCGACCTTGCAGGCGCTATCCAACCTCGATGGTGCCGGTCATATCGGCGATCGTGGCCCCGATTTGATCGAGGCAGGCCGCTTGCTGCATGAGCTAACCCAGATCCTGCGTTTGTGTTTCGATGGGCCGTTCGAGCCTGAGCGGGCGCCGGACGGCCTGAAGCGTGTCATCTGCGATATCGCCAATCTGCCGACGTTTGCGCACGTCGAGACGCATCTCAAAGATGTGCAGGCAACAATAGCTGCCGCGTTCGATCACTTTGTTCAATCGCAAGCAGAGTGACTTAAGAGTCTGAAATTCTTTTAGAAAATACAGGCCTGTGACGCGTTTCCGGCCGTGTTTTCGCTCATTCTGACAAATGCGCGACGGAAACCGCCGTCTATCCTCGTTGACTGAGCGATTGGGGACAAGAAGACAAGGAGTATGAGATACTCATGAAACCGATTGGATGGATTGCCATGGGCGGCATTATCGTCGCTGCTGGCGTAGGAGCAGGGGCGGCATTTGCGGACCGCGGCGACAGCTGGCGAGATGGGCCCGGCGGCATGGATCGCGGGTACTTCGACGATGATCATGATCGGGGCGAGCGGCGTGGCCGTTGGCGGCGCTGGTTTCGCGGTGACCTGACGAAGGACGATGCGCTCGCGCGGGCACGTTCCCGCTTCGCCAGATTCGATGCGAACGGCGATGGCGTGATTGATCGGACCGAAGTTTCAGCGCGGCTTGAACAGAGAATGAACCGTCGTTGGCGCGGCAATCGCAGACTGGAGCGCCGTATGCTTCGGATCCGTCGTGCGGATGCGGATCGCGATGGTAAGGTCACGCGGGCTGAGTTCCGCCAAAGGGCCGAGGAGCGTTTCCGCCGCGGCGATCTGAATGGTGATGGCCAGATCAGCGATCCCGATCTTCCGCCGTTTCTCCGCGGCCAGGACGCGCTCAAGCGTGACGCCGGTGTTTTGCCAGACCGAAGGTTTGCGCATGGCCGTCGCGGTCATAAGCACGGTCGACACGGCCCAAGGCGTGGCGCGAGAGCGCTTCAGATGTTGCGGCGTGCGAATGTGAACAACGACAACGTCGTGACGAAGGACGAAGTCATGGCCGCGGTCGACAAGCGTTTTGACCGCATGGATCGTAACGATGACGATGCACTCGATCGGGCGGACGCAGATACGTTCCGTCAGGAAATGATTACCTACCGCACGGACCGCTTTCTCAATCGCTTCGACAGCCGCGCGAGCGGACGTGTCACGCGGGATGCGTTCCTGAAACACGCGGAGGAGCGGTTTGCGCGCCGGGATCTGAACGGTGATGGTCGGATCACACGTGACGAAGTCGGTGGTCCGCGTCGCGGGCGCTGGCGGGAGCGTGATGACGACGATCGTCCCGAGCGCGGCCGTGACCCACGGCCTGACCGGTCGGATAGCGATCGTCGCCTCTAGCTCGGTAGTTTGGCCATGCAACCGATCGGATCGCTTGGCTGGCGCCGCGTGCTTGAAGATGACAGGGATGGCACGATGCCTACTGTGTGCCATCCCCGCGATGGGGATCTGGACTCTCGGAAACGGGCGGTGCGCGTGGAGCACTCTGGCGCGACAGACGAAGCAGCGATGGTGGATGCTGTTGCAAATGGCGATGCAGGTGCGTTCCGCGCGCTGGTTGATCGCCACCTGCCGCGTGTCCTCGCGCGGGCACGACGGCTTCTTGGAGATGCGACCGAGGCTGAGGATGTGGCGCAGGAGGCGCTGCTTCGCCTCTGGCGGACAGCCGGATCGTTGGACGTCGATCATCGCGGTGTGGGCCCGTGGCTGGGTCGTGTTGCAGCGAATCTGGCGATTGATCGATTGCGGAGCGCCAAGCGGCTCGAGGTTCGCGATGAGCTTCCCGAGATGCCGGTTGCTGCTGAGCAGTTGGTTGCTTTGACGGAGCACGATGTGAGTGACCGCGTTATGGAAGCGCTTTCGGCATTGCCTGATCGTCAGCGTGTTGCGCTAACCCTGTTTCATTTCGATGAGTTGAGCCAGCGCGAGGTGGCGGAGATTTTGGAGGTTTCGGAGGATGCTCTGGAGTCTCTTTTGGCTCGCGGTCGACGAAAGCTGCGGGCGATCTTGGCCGACGAGTGGCAGTCGTTGCTCGAGACCGATGCTGCAATGTCATGACAGATGAGATTGAACCTATGAACCGCGAAAACCGGAATGACATGGCAGAGTTGGCGCGGATGTTGGATGCGTATGGTGCGGATCCGGCCCGGTGGCCCACGGCCGTGCGTGCGCGCTTCGGCGATGATCTCGCCCGCGATCCAGAGATCGTGCAGCGGGTTGCGGCTGAGCGCCACTTTGAGCACCTGCTGTCGCACGCCGAGACGCAGCCTGTGCCGGTTGGTTTGACAGACCGGATTATGGCCCGCGCAACCGCAGAGTTGGATGGGCCTGACGGCGTCGTTCGCGGCCGCGAGACGGCGCAACCGGTTGTTGTCCGTATGGGGACGACCCAACACGCCGGACGGGCTGTGGCATGGTTCGGCAACTGGGCCGGTGCGGTTGCGTTGGGCGTGTGTTTGACCTTCGGAGTTTACGTCGGGGTCGATGGCATGTCGCTTCCAGCAATCGAGACGCTGGCGCAGACGCTTGGTTTGGAGAACCAAGTCGTTGTTCTGCTTGATGATCATGACGATTGGGTTGTCGGAGGCACGCTATGAGTGAGACCGAGCCGAAGACGGTCAAAGAGCGTCGCGGTGCTCCGAGGTGGATGAAGTGGCTGTTGATCGTCTCGCTGTCGATCAATTTGCTGATTGCCGGTTTCGCGATCGGTGCGGCCTGGCGGTTCCGGCATGGCCCGCCAAACGTGATTGAGCGGATCAAGCGCTTTGCGCATTCGCTGCCGACGGATCGTCGGGATGCCGTCTTGTCAACGATCGAAACGCGGCGCGCGACATTCCGGGAGCTGCGGCGAGAGTTGCGGCGCGCCCGCAGAGCGCTCGGGGAGACGGTTGCGGCGGACGCGTTCAATGCCGCCGCCTATCAGGAGCGCTTTGATGCGTTTAAACGCGCGCAATCCCAGCTGAGTGACCATGTTGGTGGGACGTTTGGGGAGATTGCAGCTGTTTTGACGGTCGAACAGCGACGTAAACTGTTGCGCTACTGGCGTCACCGCCGTCGTTTCGGACGTCGATTTCGCGGCGGAGACGGGTAGAGCTTGTTGAGCTGAACTGAGAGATCCTGGCGTTACGACGCCTTGCTGAATTCCGTCTCGAACAAGCAGCGTTGTTGTTCGGCCAACTCGATCGCAATCTTGGCCTGCCGACCACCATCACTCATGGGCTCGATGCTGAGTTCGATGCCCTGCAGCTCACACAACGCGCGCGCCAAGCAGGAATTGAGATCGTCGTCCGGCGCAGGGTACGGGGCGCCGGCGAACTCAGTGGAGTCGGCCCTGCTCGCGTTTGCCTGTGCTGGGGCGCCGGCGGCGACAAGCGACAGAAACACCAGGCCGGACTCCTCTATCCAACTTGCACGGACATGTGCTCTGGTATCGATCCCGTCGGCGAGCACCTGAAGTATCCTGGCGAGGGCCTGAACGAGTGGGGCCATGTCGCAGCGCACGAACGTCGGGGATGATTGATTGCCAGGTGTCATCTGCAGCCGATGCATCGCATGGCCCGAGATTGCTGCGCTGCGCAGGGCATCGCCGAGTTCGGCGAACGCATCGGTTGTCTGTGTGGGACGCGCCATGAGGTGCGTAACCGTTAGCGCGCTCTCGGTCGCTTCAAGCAGTGCGCGGCCGCTTTGCTCGATGTGTTTGGCATATTCGCGATAGCGATCGTGGCCCATCGGACCATGAAGCTCGTGGCGCATGATGTCCGAGAAACCGATAACCGCGTTGAGGGGTGTGCGCAGGTCGTGCCCCATGCGTGCGGTCAAGCGTGCAACCGAATGCGGCAGATCCAGTGCGTCGTTGGTCGTCAGGCGCCGTGGTTCGGCGACGACGCCGACCGGTGCCGAGCACCCTGTCTCGCCATCTGAGCTGAGGTGTGAGCGGGTTTCACGGCTCGCAATAACGGCGAGAGCGAGAGCCGTGAGCACAGCCCCATAAAGGGCAAGCGCCAAGCGGCTGTCGAGATTGGCGCTGTCAATGGCCAATGCGAGAACGGCCACGAGGCAGGTGTGTGCCATGGAGACCAGGACAAGGAGGCGGCTTCGCACGGTGCGGGTTAGAGGCGCGAAATACTCCCGCAGCCGACGCAGACTTGTGACGCTATCTGCATCGGCCGACCTCGGGGTGCAGACAAAGCTCCGCCCCTGACCGGCGGATAGTATTTCCGCCATCCGTTTCCCCATCCCATGATTTACGAAATCGTAACGCGTGCGCGCGATCCGCTGCCCCGGCGAATCACTATGCTCAGTTCAACCAAATTCGAGTCGCGTGTCGAGGGAGATTAAATGTGGTGATTCTTAGCCCGGCGCAGCGTGACTTGTTGGTCGCGCTTTGCCCTGTTGCGTGCACACCTCGCTCGATGGGCTGTGCGACGGGTGACGCGACGCATGGTCAGTTCGCGGATGTGTCAAGTATTTTGGTGGCAATTTCGAACACGTCACGGGACAAGGTTGGATCTCCGGCAACGGTTTGCAATGCGGCCTTTGCGTGCTTGCGGCGGCCCGGCTCCAGCGATCTCCAACTCGAAAACGCACTCAGAAGCCGTGCGGCGACTTGAGGGTTGAAGGCGTTGATTGCACAGACCTGATCAGCCACGAAGCGATATCCGGCGCCATCCGGTCGATTGAACTGGACTGGGTTCTGATTTGCGAACACGCCGACGACCGCCCGGATCTTGTTTGGCGTTGTGGCACTGTACATTGGGTGTTTCGTGAGTTTTTTGACCCGTCCCAGTGTCGCGTTCGCCGGAGCGATCGCCTGCACGGAAAACCACGTATCGACCACCAGATGATCGTGGCGCCATGTCGCGAAAAAGTCGTCAAGAACCTGCGTGCGGTCGCGGTTGCCGGACACAGCGTACAGCGAGAGGGCTTGCAGTTGATCGGTCATATTGCGCGCTGTTTCGTAGTGCGCAGCCAGCGTTTCACGATCGTCCTTACGGTTGCGCGCGACTAAGAGAGCCAACGCCGTGTTGCGTAGCGATCTTTTCCCTGTCTGCTCCGCCGTCGGTGCGAATGCCTCCGTGACGCGGTTGTCGTTATAGAGCGCGACCAGTTCCTGGCCGAGTTGCTGGGCAAGACGCTTATGAAATGCGCGCCGAGCCGCATGGACGGCATCGGGATCGACATTGCGTCGGATCTCGCGGGCAATGTCGAGCTCACTCGGTAGTCGCAGCAACTCGGCGCGGTACGCCGCAGAAATCGTGGTGTCGCTGATCGGCGCGCGCAGGGCGTCAGCAAAGGCATCGATGCGCGATCTGTGTTCGTCGGTCATGGTGTTCGCGCGCGCCATCGCGATCAGCGCCCGCATAGCGTAGTCGTTGCCCGATTGCCAACGCGCAAACGGGTCAGTGTCATGTGCGATCAGGAATGTCAGATCCTTGTCGGACTGCGGCGACGTATTCTTGACCGGCGCGGAGAAGCCGCGAAGTGCCGAAAGTACGGGGCGTTGCGTCACGTTGGTGAGCTTGAACGTCTGCGTGGCCTTGGTGACGTGAAGCACGCCGTCGCTCACCGGTCCGCTGCCGGCCAACTCCAGCGGCAGCTCGCTGCCGTCACGTGCAATGAGACCAACGCGAAGCGGAATATGGAGCGGCTTCTTCTTCTCCTGACCGGGTGTCGGTGGCTGGGCCTGGGTGACCGTGAGCTGTGCCGTTTGTTTGATTTTATCAAAGCTCAAGGCGCAATGCAGTTCCGGTGTGCCCGCCTGACTGTACCACAGCCGGAACTGCTTGAGGCTGACGTCGGTTGCGTCCTCAAAACAGGTTATGAAGTCTTCGACAGTCGCGGCCTCTCCATCATGGCGGGAGAAGTAGAGATCCATGCCTTTGGCGAACCCGTCCGATCCGAGGACAGTCTCGATCATGCGGACAAGTTCTGCGCCCTTTTCGTAGACAGTGGATGTATAAAAGTTATTGATTTCTATGTAACTTTCCGGACGCACCGGGTGCGCGAGCGGGCCGGCGTCCTCGGCAAACTGATAGGCGCGCAGATGTCGGACATCGTTAATGCGTTGTACGGGGCGCGAGCGTTCGTCTGATGTGAACTCCTGGTCGCGATAAACTGTGAGGCCTTCTTTGAGACAGAGTTGAAACCAGTCGCGGCAGGTGATGCGATTGCCCGTCCAGTTGTGGAAGTACTCATGTGCGACGACCGCTTCGATGGCTTCGAACATGCTATCGGTCGCCGTTTCCGGTGACGCCAGAATCAGTCGGTCGTTGAAGATGTTGAGGCCTTTGTTCTCCATCGCGCCCATGTTGAAGTCGGAGACGGCGACGATGTTGAAGACGTCCAGGTCGTACTCGCGCCCGTAACGCTGCTCGTCCCACGCCATGGAACGCTTGAGGGAGTCCATCGCCCACGCACACCGCTCTTCTTTGCCGGGCTCGCAGTAGATTGTCAGGTCGACGTGGCGCCCGGATGCCGTGCGGAACGTGGACGCAACCGGCGCGAGGTTGCCGCCGACCAGGGCGAACAGGTAGGAGGGCTTCGGATGGGGGTCTTTCCAGACCGCATAGTGCCGACTGCCATCGCCGCACGTGCCACGCTCTACCGGATTGCCGTTCGACAACAAGACCGGAACCTGCTTGCGGTCCCCTTCCACACGACACCGATAGACAGACAAGACGTCCGGCCGATCCAGAAAGTACGTAATACGCCTGAAGCCTTCGGCTTCGCACTGGGTGCAGTAGACGCCATTGGACCGGTAAAGCCCGGACAACGCCTTGTTCGCGTCCGGATTGATCTTAGTCGTGATGGCGAGTTTGAACGGCTGGTCCGGAAGCTGGCGCAGCTCGAGACTGTCCTGGGTCAGGGCATAGCGCTTATCTGACAGAGCCTCGCCGTCGATCGCGACGTCCAACAGCTCCAGGTTTTCGCCGTCAAGACGCAGCTTGGTGCTTGAGCGCGCTGCCGGATTCGGCCGAACTTTCAATACGGAACGAACGATTGTCTCGGTGGGATGCAAAGAAACATCGAGATCGACCCGGTCAATCAGGTGACTGGACGGGCGGTAATCTCTGAGCCGGATCGGGCGCGGGGTGTCGGTCTTCATAGAAAGTCCTGATGCTTGGGCCTGATACTGGGGCCTGATGCTGGAGCCTGACGCTGGAGCATGCCGGAGCCTTTCAGAGTCAGCTGGAACCGTCCCACACTTCGTAGCTGCAACCTGGCCGGCGGCTTATGAAATCGTGCCTATGCCTTGCCGGGCCGGAGGCCTGGACGGCAAAGCGGTACCGCCCGAGATAGAGAGACCTCAAACGGAACGAAACCTTGCCCGTGTGGGTTATCGCGCGCGAATTCCGATGTCGAGGCTGCGCACCAAATTTCCTGCCCGCCGTTACATATCGAGGACGCTTCATCGGTGGGGCAGCTGACAAGTCAACCGTTTCGATCAGCCCAGAAACTCCTGACGCACCGCCTCTGTGTGGGCGCCGATTGCTGGTACGTCACCAAGTGGTTTATC